>DSDH01000689.1 GCA_011055475.1 Phycisphaerales bacterium
ACGGCGCGAGTCGTCTGGGGGCTGATGCGACACTGGCGGCTCTTGCCGTTGAGCACGCGCGACACAGTCGAGGTGCTCACGCCGATTTTTTCGGCGATTGTCCGCAGTGTTGTCAGCGACTTGCCCGCCATGAGCCGGTCCACTCGGAGCCCACGGATTCCCATTGCACAAACGTTTGTGCAATGCTAACCCCGGCCTCGTCGGAGGTCAATCCTCTTTTTTCGATGTCCGAAGCACGGACCGGCACACCACGCGTTCGCAAAAATCTTTGAGAATATCCTTGCACTTTCGCAGCGGACGAGGGGTATAATACAGGTACATTCCTATGAAAAAGGGGATTCACCAGTAGTGACCCGGGCGGACGAGGGTCTGTGAACATTTAAAGTGTGGGGAGATTAGAATCATGAGGACATGTTTTAACATCTTGGTTGTTTTGTTGGCATTTGTGCTGTCAGGCTGTTTTAGCTGCCAGTCCTGGAACGAGGCGTGGGGCAAGGGGCCGCGGGAGGATTACCCGGCGGGCATCGCCTTCTGGGACAAGGATTGCAAGCCGATCGCCAAAGCGCCCCCGCTGAAGCCGGCTCCGGCGCCAGCCCCGGTAGCCAAAAGTGAGTGCGGTTCACCCTCGGCCACGGGACACTATCCCTGCGAGGGCTGCACGGTGGTCAAGCTTGAGAAGAACATGCCGCTTGAAGTGGCGGTGAACAGCAAGTTCGACTACACGATCAAGGCCACCAATCCATCAAACCAGATGTTGAGCGACGTGGTCGTGACGGAGATGCTGCCCGGCAACTTCAAGGTGGCGGATACGAATCCGAAGGCTCAGGCCGACGGTGGCAAGCTCATGTTCGCCCTGGGAACGCTGGATCCGGGGCAAACGAAATCCATCACGATTTCCGGTATGGCGACCAGCACGGAGTGTGTGAAGAGCTGCGCGACGGTGACGTATGTGATCCCGACGTGCGCGGCGGTCCGCGTCGTTGAACCTGCCCTGAAGCTGACCAAGAAGGCCCCGGCGAGCGTCCTGCTGTGTGATCCGATTCCGGTCCAGTTCGTGGTGACAAACACCGGCACCGGTTCGGCGGGTGAGGTCAAGATCGAAGATACCCTGCCGGCCGGCCTGAAGACGGTTGACGGCAAGAGCAGTCTGGCGTTCAACGCGGGCACGCTGGCGGCGGGCCAGTCCAAGACGTTCTCCACCACGCTCAAGGCCGACAAGACAGGCAAGTATGAGAACAAGGCCGTGGCCAGCTCCTCGACGGGCCTCAAGGCCGAGGCCACGACGGTCACCGAGGTCCGTCAGCCGGTATTGGCCATTACCAAGACCGGACCCGACAAGCTGTACCTCGGCCGTTCCGTCGAGTACGTGGTTACCATCTCCAATAAGGGGGATGCCCCGGCGGCCGACCTGGTCATCGAAGACCAGCTCCCGGCGGGCGTCAAGTTCGTCTCCGCGACTGATGGCGGCATTGCCCAGGCCGGAAGGGTCCGATGGAATCTGGGCACGCTGGCCGCGGGGGCGTCGCGCAAGATCAGTGTGACGGTCATGCCCGATCAGCCGGCCACGCTCACGAACACCGTGACGGCGACCGCGACCTGCGCCGAGGGCGTCAAGGCCTCGGTCAAGACCGTGGTGGCGGGCATCCCGGCCGTGCTGCTGGAGGTCATCGACGTGGATGATCCCATCCGCGTGGGAGACAACGAGACGTACATCATTACCGTGACGAACCAGGGTTCGGTGGCGGATACCAATATCCGCATCGTCTGCGCCATGGAGGAAAACCAGCAGTATGTGTCCAGCAGCGGCGCGACCAACGGCCGTCTGTCGGGTAACCAGGTGGTGTTCGAGCCTCTGGCGAGCCTGGCTCCCAAGGCCAAGGCGACATGGCGCGTCGTTGTCAAGGCCGTCAAGGCCGGCGACGTCCGGTTCAAGGTGACTATGAACACCGACCAGCTCGGACGCGCGGTTGAGGAAACCGAAGCGACCTATCATTACGAGTAAGCGACCACACTCAGACGCCACGGTGGACCTCCACCGTGGCGTCTTTCATTTAACCGCGGCAATTCTCATCGGGCAGGTCCCTGTCACGGAGTGTCGACGGGCGATTTCCGACCGGACTGGCGGGCATGCGTCTCGCGTGGCCGGCGGGCTCATCGCGTCTCCGTGCCGACGCAAAGCCGTCTTCCTTTCACTTCGGACGTTGACCGAATCCCTTCTTGCCAACGGGCGGATATCTGCGAAAATGCCCATCCTGTGGCGTGGCTCGCAACGCCGGGCGGGCCCGCCGGAGAGCGGAGTATCTGCCAGTGGGTTCAGCAGGGAGGCCCGATGAAGGTGACGGTCGATGAATTGCAGGAACACGTCGGCGCCGAGGTGACGCTGTCGGGCTGGGTGGTGCACAATCGACCCAGCGGCAAGGTGGGCTTCGTCATCGTGCGGGACGGCACGGGGTTGTGTCAGTGCGTCGTGGAAAAGACCCGCGTCAGTGACGACCTGTTCGAGGCCCTCAAACATCTGGGGACCGAGTCCTCCCTGTCGATTACGGGCACCGTGCGGGCCGAGCCGCGCTCACCCGGTGGGCATGAATTGGTCGTGACCGACGCGACGATCCTGTGCCCGGCGGTCGATTACCCGATCACACCCAAAGAGCATGGGGTGGACTTCCTGCTGCGGCACCGGCACCTGCATCTGCGCTCCCAGCGGGCCTGGTGCATCGGGCGGGTCCGCCATACCGTGGTCGACGCGATCCGGCGGTTCTTCAACGACGAGGGCTTCATCCTGGTCGACACGCCGATCTTCACGACGCTGGCCGGCGAGGGCGAGCAGACGCTGTTCGCCGTGGACTACTTTGGCCAGCCGGTGCACCTGGCGCAGACGGGACAGCTCTATCTCGAGGCGGCGGCGATGAGCCATCGCAAGGTCTACTGCTTCGGGCCCACCTTCCGCGCCGAGAAGAGCAAAACCCGCCGTCATTTGGCCGAGTTTTGGATGGTGGAGCCGGAGGTGGCCTTCATCGACCTGGACGGCCTGCTGGGCCTGGCCGAACGGTTCGTCACGGCGATCATCCAGGCGGTGCTCGAACGCAACCGATCCGAGTTGCAGACGCTCGAGACCGATGTGCCGGCCCTGGAGAGGATCACTCCGCCTTTCCCGCGGCTGACCTACAGCCAGGCGGTGGACATCCTGCGGGGCGAGCGGACCGCGCGGTTCCTGGCCGATGAGCTGGCCGACCTGCAGCGGCGGCTGGCCAAGGTGGAAACGCGAATCGCCCAGATCGAGGCCGAGGACGCCCGCGGCGGCTTGAAGAAGTGGAAACAGGAGAAGAACGCCCAGGAGCTGATCGCCCTGCGGCGCGAGCGTATCGACCTGACCGCGGCGATCGAGAATAATCCGAAGCATGCCGCGCTGGCGGCCGAATTCACCTGGGGCAAGGACCTGGGCGGCTCGGACGAGACCATTCTCTCGCGGATGCACGACAAGCCCCTGTTCGTGACGCACTATCCCAAGGCCGCCAAGGCCTTCTACATGAAGGTCGATCGGGCGGAGGAGCGAGTGGTGGAGAACTTCGACCTGCTGGCCCCGGCGGGATTCGGCGAGATCATCGGCGGCTCGATGCGGGAGGATGACTATCCGCGGCTGGCCGGTCGGATCGACGAGCTGGGTTACAACCCGGAGCATTACCAGTGGTACCTGGACCTGCGCCGCTACGGCTCGGTGCCCCACGGCGGGTTCGGCCTGGGCGTCGAGCGGACGGTCGCCTGGATTACGGGCGAGCGGCACATCCGGCACTGTATCGCGTTCCCAAGGATGATGGACCGGCTGTACCTGTAGTCGCCACCGGTCGTGGGGAATGGGACGCTGGGGCGTGATTTTTTGTGAGTTTTTGGTTGCAATACTATATGCAGCGTGTATGTTCTACATGAACGCTATATATAGCACGCCCGGTTGAGTAGCGACCAGCAGCCGGGCGAGGGGGAACGGCGGTGAGATGTCCGTTTTGTAAGGAAGACCAGGACAAAGTCATCGACTCGCGGTCGAGCGAGGGTGGCCGGGTGATCCGGCGGCGGCGGCAGTGTCTGGCGTGCGGCCGACGCTTCACCACCTACGAGAAGATCGGCGAGAGCATCAAGCTGACGGTCATCAAGAAGGACGGCTCGCGCGTGCCGTATGACCGTGAGCGGGTGCTGGTCGGCCTGCAGAAGGCCTGCTACAAGCGACCCGTGTCGGCCCAGCAGATTCAGGACATCGCCGATCGCGTGGAGGAAGACGTGTTTCGACAGTGTGACCGGGAAGTCTCCTCACAGTTCATCGGCGAGCACGTGATGCGGCACCTGCGCCGGGTGGATCACGTGGCCTACATCCGCTTTGCCAGCGTGTACCGCCAGTTCGCCGACGCCGGCGAGCTGATCGAGGAGGTGACTCAGGCGATTCGTGAACCGGCAGAAGAAGAAACCGAACAGCCCAGGCTCTTTGAGTTGCGCTGATAACAAACATCCGGGCCGGTATGGCATGGGGAGAGAAGCCATGCAGTTAAAGGTCATTAAAGCCGACGGCACGCTGGAGGAGTACCTCCACACGAAGGTGATCGGCACGATCAACAGCGCGCTGGCGAGCGTGGGTGAGTCAAACGTGTTCGCGGCCGAGCAGTTCGCCGAGGCGATCACATTCTACCTGTACCGGCATCACGAAGAGCCGCGGATCGCCAGCGAGCGGATCCATCTGATGATCCAGGCGATTCTCTCGGCGACGGGGTATGACCACGCGGCGCGGGCGTTGACCGAGCACCGTCTGAACCGGCAATTGGCCCGTCGACGGACGATGGTCGTTCGACCGGCATCGAGCGACGGCGATGCGGACGAGGAACCGTGGACCAAGTCCGTCGTCGTGCGCGACCTGATCGCCCGGCAGGGGCTGGATTATCACGTGGCGCGGGCGATCGCCTCGGCGGTGGAGGAGAAGGTGCTGGCGCTGGGGCTCTCGCAGGTGCGCAAGACACTGGTGCGAGAGCTCGTGGCCGGCGAAGCCGACGCCCTGCTCCGCGCGGGCCGCCAACTGCAGGCCGTCACGCCCTAGTCACACACCCGGCGGGCACCCTACATGTTTTGCACGTCCGAGTGTTTCTCGAACGGCTGGAGGTCGAACCATTCCTTCCCGACCTTGATTTTGATGCGGGCGACGTCGTCCTGGATGAGCATCCGAACGCGGCCGGGGCCGAGGTTGATCTGGTCAAACGCCACCCCCTCCGGGTCGGCCAGGTTCGCCGCCAGGCCGGGGGATCGATCCAGCGTCTGAAGGATGCCGTTGCCCGTCTGCCGCACCAGCATAACCAGATTCAGCAGATCGGTGTTCTCCCCGCCAAGGGTGTCCATGTCCTCGCGAAAGCTTTCCATCGCCCAAGCCAGGATCGCCCGGTTGCGGTCGCTCGTGTTGGCGTAAGGCTCATCCAGCAGTTGTCGGGGCGCCACAAGCTCGGCGTCGAAGCGGAGCTTGCGCCGGGCGGTGATGAAGTACGACCGGTCGAACTGCTCATAGCCGGTGGCGTACTTGCGGACGGCGGTCAGCGATTCTTCGTCGAAGGCCACCGCGTTGCACCACAGGCGGTTCTGCTCATCCCGCTGCCCCCACAAGGCGACGACCGTGGGACTCTGGACGAGCATCTCGTCGTCCTCCTTGATCGCGTTGAGCACGTCGGCGCTTCGCGAGACCTTGAGGGTAGCCAGCTCGAAGCGATCGAAGACCTCCGCGTCCATCTGAAAACGCTGGCACCCGGCAACCGCCAGGCCGCCCAACACCGCTGCGGCAAATAGGGTTCTTTTCACGGTACGGGTCCTTCCCAAGCACGTTGTCCGACCCCGCGACGCACCCCGCGTCGACGGGTGATCCAAGGCCGCCCGGCCGGGCCCCGCGACGATGCGACACCGACGGCGCTAGACCTCCTTGGCGTCGATCCACTTCATCATCTTGCGCAGCCGCCGTCCGACCTGTTCGAGCTGACCGTCGTGGTCGGCGTTGTACAGCGCGTTGAACTTCTTGAGCCCGGACCGGTATTCGGCGACCCACTCCTTGGCGAACGCGCCGCTGGTGATCTCCCCGAGAATCTTCTTCATCTCCGCGCGCGTCTGCTCGGTGATGATCCGCGATCCCCGCGTCAGGTCGCCGTACTCGGCGGTGTTGCTGATGCTGTAACGCATGTAGCTCAGGCCGCCCTGGTACATCAGGTCGACGATGAGCTTGACCTCGTGCATGCACTCAAAGTAGGCGATCTCCGGCTGGTAGCCGGCCTTGACGAGTGTCTCGAAGCCCGCTTTGATGAGGGCCGACAGGCCGCCGCACAGCACCACCTGCTCGCCGAACAGATCAGTCTCGGTCTCTTCCTTGTAGGTCGTCTCGATGACGCCGGCACGGGCCCCGCCGATGCCGTTGGCCCACGCCAAAGCAACGGCCTTGGCGTCACCGGTGGCGTCCTGCTCCACGGCCACCAGGCACGGCACGCCGCCGCCCTTGACGTACTCGCTGCGGACCAGGTGCCCCGGCCCCTTGGGCGCGATCATCACGACGTTCACGTCCTTCGGCGGCACGATGTACTTGAAGTGGATGTTGAACCCGTGACAGAAGCCCAGCGTCTGGCCGCCCCGGAGATTCGGCGCGATCTGGCCCTCGTAGACCGTGGCCTGAATCTCATCCGGCAGCGTCACGATGATCAGCCTCGCGCCGTCCATCGCCGCGGCGATGTCGGTCGGCTCAAAACCGTGCTCGACGGCCAGCTTATAGTTGGCGGTGTCCGGCAGCTCGGCGACCGCGACGGTCACGCCGCTGTCGCGCAGATTCTGGCTGTGCGCGTGGCCCTGACTGCCGTAGCCGATAACCGCCACCTTCTGGCCCGCCAGCGGAGCCAGCGGGGCGTCCTCTTCATAGTACATTGTGGCCATGGAAGGCGACCTCTCCTTTGCTCGGTTCTACTCGTTCGTCTCCTTCGTCGCCCGGCCGCGGACATAGCGCGCCATCGCGACCGTGCCCGTACGGACCATGCTCTTGATGCCGTACGGCCGGCACGAGTCGATGAACGCCTCGATCTTCGACTCCGGTCCGGCGACCTCCACCATAACGGTTTTCGGCCCGATGTCCACAACTTTCGCCATAAACATCTCGATCAGGGCCTGGATTTCGGGCCGTTTTTCCGCCGGGCAACTGACCGTGATGAGCATCAGGTCCCGGGCCACCACGTCCTGCCCGGCGAAGTCCTGGACCTTGACGATCGTCACGATCTTGGCCAGCTGCTTGCGGACCTGCTCGACCACACGGTCGTCGCCGATCACGACGATGGTCATACGGCTGAGGTTCGGGTCGTCGGTGCGGCCGACGGCCAATGAGTCGATATTGAACGCGCGGGCGGCGAACATGCCGGCCACGTGGGCCAGGACGCCCGGCTTGTTGAGCACCAATGCGCTGATGATATGTTTCACGATCGATCCCCTTGACGAGCGTGTCGGTTGCGATCAGGCCATCTCGAAAATGTCCAGGCCGTCCATCTCGTGCAGGCTCCGGCCCGCCGGCACCATCGGCCAGACGTTCTCCTCGCGGTCCACGTGGAAGTCGAACACACAGGGCCGCGTCTCGGCGAGCATCCGCGCGACGGCGTCGGAAACGTCGGCCTTGTCCGTCACGGTCACGCCGACCGCGCCGTACGCCTCGGCGACCTTCGCAAAGTCGGGGTTCTTCAGCGAGCTGCACGAGTACCGCCGACCGTAGAACAGCTCCTGCCACTGGCGGACCATGCCCATGTACCCGTTATTGATCAGGCAGACCTTGACGGGCAGCTCGTACTGGACGGCCGTGCACAATTCGTTCATCGTCATGTTGAAGCTGCTGTCGCCGTCGATATCGACGACCAGCTCGCCGGGCCGGGCGACCTGCGCGCCGATGGCCGCGGGCAACCCGTAGCCCATGGTGCCCAGCCCGCCCGAGCTGATGAACTGCCGCGGACGACGGAAACGATAAAACTGCGCCGTCCACATCTGATGCTGGCCCACACCCGTCACAATCGTCGCCTGGCCGTCGGTCTGGCGCCACAGCTCTTCAATGACGTACTGCGGCTTGATGCCCGACCCCTGCCGATCGTACTGCAAGGGATGCCGCTGCTTCCATGCGGCGATCCGCGCAAACCACTCGGCCCGCTCCCGCGGCTCCACGGCGTCGGTCAGTTCCGCCAGGATGTCCTTGGCGCTGCCGACGACGGGGATCTCCACGCGCACGTTCTTGCTGATGCTGGCCGGGTCGATGTCGATATGGATCACCCGCGCCTGGGGCGCAAACGTCTTGAGGTGACCCGTCACGCGGTCGTCGAACCGCGCCCCGACGGCGATCAGCAGATCGCATTCCTGCACCGCGAAGTTCGCGTAAGCCGTGCCGTGCATGCCGAGCATGTCCAGCGACGCCGGATCGGTCTGATCGAAGGCCCCCAGGCCCATGAGCGTCATCGTGACGGGCAGGTTGGCCTTCTTCGCCAGGGCGCGAAGCTCCGCGGCAGCCCCGGCCGTGATCACCCCGCCACCCACGTACAGCACCGGGCGCTGGGCCTCGTTGATCGCTCGCGCCGCGGCGCTGATCTGGCGGGCGTGTCCGTGCGTCCGGATACGATAACCCGGCAGGCTGACCTTGCCCGGCGGCGTCACCGGCACCTCGGCGATCTGCATGTCCACCGGGATGTCAATGAGTACCGGACCCGGCCGACCCGTGGAGGCGATGTAAAACGCCTCGCGGATCGTCGGCGCCAGCTCCTGGGGGTCCTTGACGATCACGTTGTGCTTGGTGATCGGGCGGGTGATGCCCGTGGTGTCGGCCTCTTGGAACGCATCGTTGCCGATCAGCTCAGTCCGCACCTGGCCCGTCAGCGCCACCAGCGGCACCGAGTCCATCATCGCCGTCGCCAAGCCGGTCGTCAGGTTGGTCGCCCCAGGCCCACTGGTGGCCACGACCACGCCGACCCGCCCCGTGGCCCGCGCATAAGCGTCCGCCATGTGGCAACCGCCCTGCTCATGCCGCGGGATGATGAAGCGGATGGGCGAATCGTAAAGCTTGTCGAACAACGGCAGCACCACGCCGCCCAGATAGCCAAACATCACCTCGACGCCCTGCTCAACGAGGGTATCGACGATGACTTGGCTACCGGGTTTGCGCGCGGGCGCAGACGGGGGGGAGGGTTCCTTTGACATGTCTGTCTCTCCTGATAAACGATCCATTTCGTTATCCCGGGAGTCACGGTGTTGGGGAAAATCGGTCCGCCGTCCCACCGGTGCGACCCCGTCGCAACCGGCCGAATCGGCCGACCCCACAACCCCGGCCGTGGTCCCGTAACCACAGTCTCACTGTGTCTCAGGCGTGCACCAGCACACCCACAGTGCCTTGCACAAAGAGCTAAACCCTAATGTTATCCCATCGGCCTTTACCCGTCAACCCCTTGAATCACTTTTTTTCCCCCAGTGGCCGGGCCGACGGGAGCCTGGATGGTCTGCGCCCGCCAAAACCGACGAGATCCAAGGAGAAACGCCCATCGGCCACGCTGAAAGCCCCTGCCTCAAGGCCGCTCAAGGCACCGCTGTGGCGGCTGAAGGCGGCATTCCAGCCAATGCGCCGCGAACTCGGCCAAGTCCTGCAAGTCCACCCAGCAGTCGCCGTTGAAGTCCATCGGAACCGGCCCGTCACAACCGGACAGGTCGAAGGCCGTCAGACAGTATTCCACGTGGTTGCTGGGCGTTTCTGCGTCTCCATTACTGACCGTCCAGTACGTGCGCACGGGAATGTACATCTTGCCGTCGGGCGTGATGACCACCGAAGCCATCGCCCGCCTGCCCTGGTCGAAGAGGTTGGGTTCCACGTCCAACGTATCCAGCAGCGTGGCGTGGTCCCCATCGTCCCGAAGCGCAAGATACTGCCCGGAGTGATTGTTGCCCACCACCACTATCCCGTTTGGGGTGACGATCGGACAGGAGGCGCTGATCTCCCCCGTCGCCAGACTCCGCGTCGGATAGGACCATTTGAGTGACCCGTCGGTCGTCCGGACGGCGTAAAGTTTCCCATTGGCCGCCTGGCCGACCGTCTGGAAGTAGTAGGTGTCGCCATCATGACTGAGACAACCGGTCGACTGAGCCCGCTCCATCGCGTTGGGATCGCCGTCATCTTCGTGGACCTGGAGTTTGACCTCGCTCCAGAGCGGCTCGCCACGGATGTCCAGCCCGATCGCGTAGATGTCCCCCGCGAATCCCGCATTGCAGTATACGTTTCCGTTGTCCGGGTCAAGGGTGGGTGAACCATCCGAGGCCTGATAGGTCCAGACGTCCCACAGCGCGGCGCCCGTGTCGCCGTCAAAAGCCGCCACGCGACCGGATCGGCCGCACGCAACCACCATCAGAGAACCCTGATCGTCGTACAGGGCCGGATCGCCGTAACAGATCTGAATGCCTTCTATCGACGCCCCCCACACCTCGGCGATGGCCGTGCCGTTATCGACCCCAGCGTAGCAGGTGTTGCTCCATTGGTGCAGGAAGATCCGGCCGTCCGGAGCAATGGTGGGAGAGAAAAGCGACAGATGAGCCGGAATCGTGTCGTCCCGATTGTCCCAAAACCCCCCGGCAGGACCGCTGTGCGTCGACCAGGCGATGCAGTGACCGGGCATCGCATCCGTCGTAATGTAGACCGTGGCGCCGTCGTTTGAAAACGCGGGCACCATTCTTCCTATGTTGTCTCCCCCGCCGGGCGTGGCCTGCCAGAACAGCCTTCCCGTGTGGCGATCCACACCGGTGGCCGCATTCGGCCACGTGTTCGTGCAGACGGCGATGTCGGCGCCGTCCGGACCGGCGCCGTCATAGACGATAAAGCCGCTCCCGCGAAAGTCGCCCGTGGTGGTCTGCTGCCACAGCACCCGGTCGAAGAACGAATCGTTCTGCCGGTCGGCCGGGACGGTATAGTCGGCTCGTCCGGTGTTGTACATGTCCTTCTGCTTCATCTGCCAGACGGCCCCATGGCACGCCGACCATGAAAACAAAGCGATCAAAACACCAAGAACGTGCACAGTCTTCATCCCTTCCTCCTTCCTAAGACGTCGCGGTTTCTTATCAGGGGACTCCCTGCGGCTTCATAAAGATTCCATCCATAAAGCCATATCATTCTATCTGAAGAAGGCATACCATGGCAACGCCTTTTCCTCCACGGCACGTCCGGCGAGCGGTCGGACGGATGTCAGAATTCGGGATAGTATAGTCCGGGCATCTCGGCTCGACGAATGCGGTCGCGACACCCCGCAACCGCCGCCCAGCCCACAGACATGAAGGCGATCCCCCTGGAAGGAGGGGAATCACCCCGTCCGGATGCCGCCCCGGTATCGCGCCGGGCACAACCGGCTCGTCGATAAGATCGGCGGCGAGAATCGGCCAAGAGCCGGCTCAGGACCCTGCCAGAAGGACACCCCCCTTCCGGCCGGCGATTGCCCTCGACCCGCCTCCGGGTGGTCACCTTCTCGACGGGGTCTCGGGCGCCTCGGACACGTCCCCGCCGCCGCCTAAAACGGCGTACGTGTTCACCTCGTTGACCAGGGCGGCCAGTTGCAGTGAAATGAGCGCCTGTTGCGCGCCGTAGAACGAGCGCTGCGCGTCCAGGACGTTCAGGTAGCTGTCGATGCCGTGCCTGTAGCGATCGAGAGAGAGATCATACACCGTTTGCGCAGATTTCACGACAGACGCCTGCGCCGCCACCTGGTCGGCCACGGTGCCCCGCACGGCCAGAACGTCAGCCACCTCGCGAAACGCCGTCTGAATAGTCTTCTCATACCGCGTCAGCGCCATGTCCCGCAGGGTCTCACTGACCCGGTGCGCCGCCCATACGCGGCTGTCAAAGATCGGCATGGCAATCTGCGGTGTGAAGTTCCAGGTGCCCGTACCCGACTCGAACAGACCGGACAGCTCATCGCTGGCGGTTCCGATCGCGGTCGTCAGCCCGATGCGGGGAAAGAACGCCGCCCGCGCCGCTCCGATAAAGGCGTAGGCCCCTTTGAGGTCATGTTCGGCCGCCATGATATCCGGCCGTCCGAACAGCACCTCGGACGACAAACCCGGCGCAACAGCTCCGGGCGGGCTGACACTCGCCAAATCCGAGGGCAGCAGATCGTCCGGGACCGTAACCCCGGCCAGAAGGTTCAACGCGTTGTGGTCCTGGGCGACCCACTGCGTATACCGCGCCACGTCGCCTCGAGCGGCGTCCACCTGGGTCTGTGCGCGGTGGAGATCGATATCGTTGGCCAGTTCAACCTCGTACTGCCGCCGGATCAGATCGTAGACCCCCTGTTGCGCTTCCAGGGTCGACCGGGCCAGGTTAAGGTTCGCCCGATCCGCCGCCAGGGTCAGATACACCCGAGCCACCTCGGAGACCAGGGCGATCTGGGCGCCGCGGCGGGCCTGTTCCGTCGCCAGATACTCCTGCAACGCCTGTTCTTCCAGACTGCGGATGCGTCCGAAGAAATCGATTTCCCACGAGGCGATTCCCAGATCCACGCTGTACACCTCGGACGTTCGGGACTGGCCGGGGAACGTCAGATCGGCGGAGCTGCGCTGCCGGCTCCCCGTCCCCGTGCCATAAACGGCCGGGAACAGTTCGGCCCGTTGAACACCGTACAGATTCCTGGCCC
This sequence comes from Phycisphaerales bacterium, assembly GCA_011055475.1. Lineage (GTDB taxonomy): Bacteria > Planctomycetota > Phycisphaerae > Sedimentisphaerales > Anaerohalosphaeraceae > DSDH01. Next base: position 12,678 of record DSDH01000689.1, read on the forward strand.
TCTCGACGTTCAGCGCCGCAAGCCGCAGGTCCCGGTTGTGCTCGAGGGCCATCGCGATGACCTGACACAGGTTGGGATCGCTGAAGAACTGGCGCCATGTCAACTCCGCGGCGCTCGTCGCCCCTTCCAGGGACTGCTTCTCCGGGTAGGCCGGCCCCTGAGGCCAGTCCGCCGAAACCGGCGCCTCCGGCCGGGTGTACTCCGGCGCCATCATGCACCCACCCACGAAGAGGGCGGTGGCCACCCCACCCCACAACCAGTATCTCTTCATCTGTTAATCCCTCGGAGGATTCGCGTCCGACACATCATTGCACTTTCCTGCGTTTTCCAAACGTCTTTTCGATCAGCACGTAGAACAGCGGCACAAAAAGGACCACCAGAACGGTACCCGTAATCATGCCGCCCAGAACCACCGTGCCGATGGCGTTCATGGCCCCGCCGCCGGCGCCCGTACTGAAGGCCAGCGGCAGCACGGACAAACCGGTCGTCATGGACGTCATAAGGATCGGCCGAAGCCGCAGCTTCACCGCCTGCAACGCGGCCTCGATCAGGCCCGCGCCCCCGGCGACGCCTCCCATGGCGAACTGGACTATCAAAATCGCGTTCTTGGTGGCCAGGCCGAGCGTGTTCAACATCCCAATCTGAAAGTAGACATCGCTGGGCAATCCCCGCAACGTCGTTGCGGCGATGCCGCCCACCACGCCCAGAGGCAGGATCAACAGGACCACGATGGGAATATCCCATTTCCCGTACAACGCCGCCAGAAAGAGAAAAACGACCAGAATGGAAAAGGTATAAAGCAGTCCGGTCTGGGCGGAGGCCTGCCGCTCCTGGTAGGAAAGACCCGTCCAGTCGTAACCGACCCCCTGGGGCAATCTGGAGGTCAGCTCCTCCATGGCGCGCATGGCCTCGCCGGAACTCCGGCCCGGCGTTGCCTCGCCCCAGATATTCATGGATGGAAAGCCGTTGAACCGCTCCAGCCGCGGCGAACCGCTTGTCCACCGACCGCTTGCGAACGAGGAAAAGGGCACCATCTTCCCGGCGGCATTCCGCACGTACAGCCGGTCCAGGTCTTCCGGCAACATGCGATACGGGGCGTCCGCCTGGACGTAGACCCGTTTAACCCGTCCGCCTTGGATGAAATCGTTGACATAGGCGCTACCGAAGGCCGCCGCGATGGTGTTGTGCACCGCGTTGATGGGCAGTCCCTGGGCCCCGGCC
>DSDH01000423.1 GCA_011055475.1 Phycisphaerales bacterium
CGCAATGGCAGTCGCTAGTGGAACGCAGCGGACTCGTACTCGAAGAGGTGGTCGGGCTGCGCTCCTTCGGCAGGATACTGGTGCTTCGTCACGAATCACAGCCCGCCGCCTGAAGGAGTCGAGCCCGGTTCGGCGTTCAAAACGACACGGGTGGGCGGATCAACCGGCGGCAGAGTCCGGGCCAAACACGACAACGCGGTTGCGCCCCCCCTGCTTGGCGACATAAAGCGCCCGATCGGCCAGCGCGGGCTCGCCTCCCGGTCCAGGTAGTCGCGCAGATCGACCGACACCTCGACGATATGATCCCGCCCGCGCGGGCCGTAATAGGCGTACTTGAAGAGCCGCCCCGTGAGTACGGAGGCATTGAAACGGTCGAGCGAGACCTCGCCACTACCCCGCAGGCGCGCCATTATCCGCGCCATGCCCTCACCGGCCTCAACCAGCATCAGGCCCATATCGGGAGCGAAGTCGGTGTTCACCACCCGTCCGCTGCGGTCGATGATGAACACGTGGCTGATATCGTGCCGAGCACTCAGCGCATCGAGGCGAGTCTCGTGCTCGGCGAGCAGCAGGTCGAAGGTGTAGAAGCGGTCGCGGAGCTGGGCGTGGAGCTGATCGATGTGTTCGTCGGCCAGAACGGTCATCTCGCGATGCGCCGTCACCGCCACCAGCAGGGCGCTGGCAACCGACGACAGGACGATTGCGAGAAACAGCAACAGGCTCAATTGGCGTCGCATCATGCGCGCAAGGCCCCCTGTGGGCTGGGCCGCCCCCGGGACCGGCCTCTTTTTTCATCCGAGCCTATCAGAAAAGTACCGGGCGGACATGCGCACCGCGGATATGGCGTACAATCGCCCACCTCCGATACTCCGCATGCCACCGAGAAAACGCACAGACCCGACGATGAAACGCAACGTCTTCCTGCTCGCCTTCGCCCAGGCCATGATGATGACCGGCAACTCGCTCATCGTCGCCACTTCCTCGCTGGTCGGCTTCCTGCTGGCCGAGGACAAGTCGCTGGCCACCATCCCGCTGGCGCTGCAGTTTCTCGCCACCATGCTCAGCAGCATTCCCGCCTCGTTCATCATGCAGCGCATCGGGCGGCGCAACGGTTTCGTGCTCGGCCTGTTACTCGGCGGCCTCGGCGCGGCGACTGCGGTGGCGGCCATACTCGGCCAGGACTTCTGGCTGTTTTGCGTGGCCACCCTGCTGGTGGGCATGTTCAATGGCTTCGGTATCTACTACCGCTTCGCTGCCGCCGACGTGGCGAGCGAGACCTACAAGGCGCGGGCCATCTCCTACGTGATGGCCGGCGGTGTGGTGGCGGCCTTCATCGGCCCGAACCTTGCCAACTGGACCAATGGCATTATGGGCACGCCGGAGTTCGCCGGCAGCTACGCGGCCCTGCTCGGTATCTATGCGCTCTCTCTGATCGCCCTGTTCTTCCTCGACATTCCACGGCCGGGCGCGCAGGTGATCCACGCCCACGGCCGGCCGCTGCGCGCGATCGCGAGCCAGCCGGCCTTCGTCGTCGCGGTGCTCGCCGGCATGCTGGGCTACGGAATCATGGTCCTAGTGATGACGGCCACACCGCTGGCCATGAAGGGCCACGCGCACAGCTTCAGCGATACCGCCTTCGTCATCCAGTGGCACGTGTTCGGCATGTTCGCGCCTTCCTTCTTCACCGGCGCGCTGATCCAGCGCTTCGGCGTGCTGAACGTGCTGCTGTGGGGCGCGCTACTGAACCTCGCCTGCGTCGGCATCAACTTCCTCGGCACCGACGTGTGGCATTTCTGGCTGGCCCTGTTCCTGCTGGGCGTGGGATGGAATTTCCTCTTCGTCGGCGCCACCAGCCTGCTCACCGAGACCTATACGGAAGTCGAGAAGGCAAAGACCCAGGCGCTCAACGACTTCATCGTCTTCACCACTGTCACCGTGGCCTCGCTCTCCGCCGGCTGGCTGCAGCACCACTACGGCTGGCAGGCGGTCAATGCCGGGGTACTGCCGTCGATCCTGGTGATCCTGATGGCGGTGCTCTGGCTCCGGCTGCGACGCGTGCCGGTACCCGCCACCGGCTGAGGTCCCTCGCGGCACGGGACCCGGTTGGCTTATAGTGGCCATGAGGAACGCGACCAGAAACGGAACCCGCCCATGAGCGTAACCACCGGCATCGTCCTTGGTGCTGCCACCTACTGGATCACGCAGACGGCCGTCGCGGTCTCCGCCGCCTCGGGCGTGCTCGAGGCCGGCCGAAAACGCTTCGACCTGTTCGGTATGGTCATCGTCGGCCTGGCCGCCGCCATCGGCGGCGGCTCGGTGCGCGACCTGCTGCTCGATCGGCCGGTATTCTGGGTACAGGATCAGACCTATCTCATCGTCGCGATCGTCACGGCCTTGCTCATCTTCTTTCTCGCGCGCCGCATCCCGCTGCCACCGCGCCTGTTTTTGGTTCCGGACGCGCTGGGGCTGGCGCTGTATACCGTGGTCGGCACCAAGGTCGCGCTGGCCATGGGTACGCCCGGGCTAGTGGCCAGTTTCATGGGAGTGATCACCGGCGTGGTGGGCGGCATCCTGCGCGACGTGCTGTGCAACGAGGAGCCCGTGGTCTTTCAGGGCACACTCTACGCCACGCTGGCCTGGGGCGGCGCGCTGGCGCTCATCGGCTTCTACCTCCTGCCGCTGTCGACGCCCTGGCCGGAACTCCTGGCGGGCGGCCTGATCTTCCTGGGGCGGCTGGTCGCGATGCGCTGGCAGATCGGCCTGCCGAAGTTCCACGCCCGCTGAGCCGGCGAGCCCCGCGGCGCGCTAGAGTGGCCAGACCCACAGGATCAGCCGTGACCACGGCGGGGTGGCCGAAGCCGGCGAACACCTGCCCGGGCGTCACCAGCCCGCCCAGGCCCACCACCAGCAGGGCCAGCAGGGCGACGATGTCGTAGCGCCAGCGGTTCCACGCGAAGAGGGCGAGCGTCACCACGAGCACGCCGAACACGACCAGCTGGTCTCCCGTCATCCCCATCCCCCTGCGTCGGTATCTTGTCCCTACCTACATAGACCATTGGCCGGGGCGACGCGCCCTGTGGCCTATGGCGACCGCCCGCCCCGCCGCGCACACAGATTGCTGGCACCGGTCCAGCGACGGCGTGTATGGTGTATCGCCAGCGCCCGCCCCGGGCGAAACAACCCAGGACATCCCCATTGCCTGACACACCCATCATCGCCGCGCCCCAGGGGGCGCAGGACACGGTGACCTGCTCGAGCTGCCGCGCCTGCTGCTGCAAGCTCGAAGTTCTGGTGATCGGGGATCGATACGTCCCGGACGAAATGACGGTAGTGAACGACTGGGGCGGCACGGCAATGCGGCGCCTGGAAGACGGCTGGTGCGTCGCACTCGACCGCGACACGATGCGCTGCTCGATCTACACGCGCCGGCCCCAGATCTGCCGCGACTTCGAAATGGGCGGCGCGGACTGCCGGGAGACGCGCCACGAGGCGGGGCGCTGAGCGCGCAGCGAAGGGCTAGTCGCGCGCCCGGCCGAAGGCGTAGCGCAGGCGGGTCGGCCCGCCGGTGACCTCGCGCTCCACCCAGGCCGTGTGCAGGTTGCCGTCCGCGTCCAGCACGATGCTCGGATTCGCCTGCTCGCCCGGACCACCCGCACCCGGCAACACCACGTCGTCACTCCAGGTCCCGTCCTCGCGCCAGCTCATCACCACGCTGGGGCTGCCGTCGCGCTCGTCATCCCAGGCCACCACCAGGGTGCCGTCCGGGTGGCCGGCCGCCGTGGCGTGCCACTGCTGCGCCACGCCGCCGAAATCGTCCTGCACCCGCTCGTTGGCGCCGAAGCCGTCGGCCGCCGTCCAGGGCGCGCCCCAGATGTCGTAGCCCTCGCGGAAGTTGCGCTTGTCGGCCCAGGCCGCAAAGGCCGACGACGACCCGAAGGCCGCCAGCGCCACGCGCGAGACGCCATGGCCCTTGCCATAGGGCATGTTGCGCCCCATGCCATTGCCACTGCCGTCGCGCTGGCTGATGCGTTGCGCCGGCGCAAACTGGCAGACCGCACCGGCCGGACTGCTCGCGGCCATGATGATGGTGTGGCCCGGGCGGCGATCCTCCCAGGCCACCACGACCCGTCCGGCCAGCACGATGGCGGCGGGATAGAGCTGTTCGTCCCTGGGTGCCACACCATCCACGGGGCAGTGCTCGGCCGCGGTGAGGGCCAGGTCCGGGCCCACGGCCAGGCGGTGCGCATGGATGCGAGGGAAGCGGCCGTCACGTTCGGCGGCGACCAGCAACAGCGTGCCGCCGGCGGCCGCGAGGCTCGCCTGCACCGAGTCGGCGTTCGCCGCCCGGAACACCGGCCCCAGACGCGGCCCGTCGACCACGCGGGCGTGGACCTGCCCGTCTTCCTCCCAGGCGAGGGCGAAGCGCCCGGCGCCCAGCGCGACCAGTGACGGCTCATAGGCCTCGCCTGCCCCGCTCACGCGCTGCTCATCGGCGAATGCGTCGTCATCCAGCCCCTTGCGCGCCAGATAGACGCGCGGCGTACCGTCGCGGTCGTCCTCCCAGGCCACGGCCACCACGCCACCCGACACCGCGACATTGCGCCGCCCCGAAGACTCCAGGTGATGAAACACCTGTCCCCCGGCGACAGACGTCACCTCGATGGGCGGCTCGAAGTGCCACCGGTCGGCCATCACGACGGCCGGCACCAGCACCAGCGCCAGCGCCGCGAGTCGCGCCGGGCCGCGCATCAACGCGCCCCCTTGCCGGCGCGCAGGGCCTGCAGCTTGCGGTCCGCGTCCATCAGATCCTCGATGCGCTGCACGCCCACCATGCGGTGCAACACCTCGCCGTCGGGCGTGAGGAAGGAGAACACCGGGGTCACGAAGGCATCGTACCGGGTGCCCAGCTCACGCTCAGTTGTGCGCTCGCCGCTGGGCAGGCGCAGCCGCCTGCCGCTCTCCGCATCCACGTAGGCCAGCACGTAGTTTTGCACGTAGCGTTCGCGTACCTGCGCGTCCGAGAAGGCCTCCTTGTTGGTCTTCTCGCAATAGCCGCAGCCATAGCGGCCGAAGTAGACGAACACCGGCCGGCCATCCTCGGCCGCCTGCGCCATCGCCTCATCGAAGGACAGGAACGGATAGCTCGCCGGGGCATCCGCCTGCAGCGCCGCCGCCAGCGACAGCAGCAGGGCCAGGACCACTACTCGCAACATGCATACCTCCAACGGTGGCAACCGGGCCACCGGCCAGAAACGGGGGGCGGGACACGGCCCGCATGGGACCCTATTCACGCATCGCGGACAGGGAGATGCAAGCCGTGTTGCCACAGTGCCACCTGTGCAAGTGCACAGGCAGGTGCGGGAAAGAAGGCGCCCGGGCGGACACGGCGACGGTGCCGGAACCAGGTCCCGGGCCGCCCTAGTCGAGACGCTCGGCCAGCGCCCCCAGCAGGCGGTCGCGCAGGGCATAAAGCTCGTCGAGACGGTCGGCCACCTCGCTGCGCCTGCCCTCGTCTTTCAGGGCACAGAGTTCGACTGCGAGGGCATGCACCTCTCCGTGCAGGTCGACCACCCGCGCGTACTCGGGCCGCGCGCGGAGTCCCGACTGGTCCAGCCAGTCGCCAAAACGGCAGGTGTGAATATCGAGTGGCGGCCGATGCGGGATATCGGCCGTGAGTGCGCTGGCGAGTTGCTGCACCCAGCCACGGTGTTCCACCCCGGCATAAAGCAGCGGCATGCGCTCACGGCTGAGGGGTCTCAGCCGGGGCCAATGCGCCTCCGGCTTCCAGCCAGCCACCCAGGCCGGCAGCTCGTCGGCCGGCATTGGTCGCGCGATGCCATAGCCCTGCGCAAGTTCGCAGCCGATGTACAGCAGCATGTCGGCATGCGCGATGGACTCGACCCCCTCGGCAATCACCTGGCGCCCAAAGGCACCGGCCAGCCCCATCACACCGTCGAGGATGGCGAGATCGTCGGGGTCATCCAGGATGTCACTCACGAAGCTCCGATCGACCTTCACGATCCCCGCCGGCAGCTGCTTGAGGTAGGTCAGCGAGGAATAGCCGATGCCGAAGTCATCCAGAGAGACCGCAACGCCGATGGCGCGACACTCCTCCAGCAATCGGGACACCTGCTCCAGCTCCCCCAGGGCGCTGGTCTCCAGCACCTCCAGCTCCAGCGAGGCAGGATCGATTTCGGGGTATCTGTCCAGGAGCCCCCGCAGGCGCTCCACGAAACGCCCCTCGCGCAGCTGGCGCGCACCGATGTTGACACTCAACGGCATCATCAGCCCATCGCGACGCCAGCGGGTCATCTGCTCGAGCGCCGTGGCGATCACCCACTCCCCCACCTCAACGGCCAGCGGGTCATCCTCGATCACCGGCAGGAAGCTCCCGGGCGGGAGCAGGCCCCGCTCCGGATGCTGCCAGCGAATCAGGGACTCGGCGCCGATGACCACACCGGTGCGCATGTTCACCTTGGGCTGATAATGCAGCACGAACTCACCGTCCCGGAGACCGCTACGGATGCGGTCCACGCTCTCGTGGTGGCTGCGCACGCTGCGATCCAGTTCGGCGTCGAAGATGTGGTAGCGCCCCCTGCCGGCGAGCTTGGCCTGGTACATCGCCTGATCGGCCTGACGCAGCAACTGGTCCGCCTCGATGGGCTCGCCCTGCGGATAGTAGGTGACACCCAGGCTGGCCGTCACCCCCAGCTGTAGCCCGTCGATCATGACAGGACGTGACGCCGCCTCGAGCAGACGCTGCAGCATGGGGGCCGTGGCCTCGATATCGCTCAGATCGGGCAACACGGCGACGAACTCGTCCCCACCCAGGCGCGAGAGGGTATCGCCCGCTCGCAACACGGATTTCATCTGCCCGGCCACCACCATCAGTACCTTGTCGCCGCTGGCATGGCCATGCCGGTCATTGATCACCTTGAAGCCATCCAGGTCCAGGTACACCACGGCCAGGTGCTGTCCCCGCCGCTGCGCCTGGGCCATGGCCTGCTGCAGCCGATCAGCCAGCAGTACGCGGTTGGGCAGATTGGTGAGGGCATCGTAATGGGCAATATACTCGAGCTGCTGCTCATGCTCCTTCATGGGGGTGATGTCGGTGGAGATGCCCAGCAAACCGACGATGGTCTTTTGGTCCATCTCGTCGTAGATCGGCGTCTTGATCTCCAGATACACCCGCCGACGCCCGTCCCCGTCAACCACCTCGATCTCCTCGGCCGTCTGCTCACCGGCCAGCGCCCGTGCATCGACCTGGCGCAGCTTGTGGACGGTGGTTGGCGGAAAAAAACGCGAGTCGCTGCTGCCTGGCAGGTCCTCGGCGGTGCAGCCGAACAGCTCCAGCGATGCGCGATTGGCGTAGGTGTATCTCGACGCCGTGTCCTTCATGTAAACAAAGGAGGACAGATAATCCATCGCTTCACGAAAGCGCCTTGCTTCGGTCAGGGCCCGATTCAGCAACAGCTCGCTCTGCTTGCGCTCGGTGATATCGGTGATGAAGCCGTACCAGGTGACCGCGCCGTCGCCTTCGGCGTGCGGCAATGCGTCGCCCTGCAGCCAGTGTTCACTGCCGTCCGCGAAACGGACGCGGTAATCACAGCGCCAGGGCTTCAGGGTGCGGGCCGACTCCTGGATGGATGCGAGCACTTCCGCCTTGTCCTCCGGGTGCAGGATATCGAGTACGGCAGTGGCATCCTCGCTCACCTCCTCGGGACTCACCCGATAGATCTGGCGGATGGCCTCGCTGGAATAGGGGAAACAGCTACGTCCATCCGGGTAGAGCCGGTATTCGTACACCATGCCCGGCACACGGCTGGCGATGGTCTGCAGGCGCGCCAGGAGCTGTTCACGCGAACGCTCGAGCGCCTTGCGCGCGGAAATGTCGGTGTGGGTGCCCAGCATGCGCAACGGTTGTCCGGACTTGTCGCGACTGACCACCACTCCCCGGTCCAGGATCCACTTCCACCCGCCATCCTTGCACAACAACCGGTGCTCGTTTGCATAAGAAGCCGTCCTGCCATCGAGACAGGCCCGCCAGGCGGCGAGCGTCTCTGCCTTGTCCTCCGGATGGATTCGGCGCTCCCACTCCTCCACGCTGCCTTCCAGCTCGTCCTCGGCATAGCCCAGCATCTCCTTCAACCGCGTGGAGACGAATACCGAGCCGTCCTGGAGGTTCCAGTCCCATAGCCCGTCACCCGAGCCCTCGATCGCGAAGCGCCAGCGGAACTCGCTCTCGCGCAGCTCCGCCTCACGCTGCTTGAGCGTCTCGGTGAGCTGGTCGGCGATACCCAGGGCGCGAGCCCGGGTGTTGGACATGGAGAGAATCAGGCCGAATAACAGCGCGCTGAGTGTCATCCCCCCTGCCAGGGTGGACCACGCGCTGGTGTATTGAACGGCCACACCGGCTCGCAGGTGATCGAACACCAGCAGCCACTGGCGACCGTTGAAATCGATCAGGCGCTCCTGAGCGAACGGGCTTGGCCTGTGGTCGCTCCCAGTATCGTAGTTGCTGAACAACAGGCTGGCGGGCGACGCGTGTGTGCCATCGTAGATACGCAGGCCGACAGCCTCGCCCTCGATCAGCTCCCAGCCGCCGAGAACCCCTTCCATCAGGTCATTCATGCGATATGGACTATAGGCCCAGCCCATCAATGCCGCGCGGCGCTGCTCCACGGTCTCCGCGGGCATGTCTTGCCGATAGACCGGCACATACATCAACGTGCCGGCCTGCACATCGACATCGGTCTCCTGCACCAGCTCGACCTTGCCGGTGAGCGCGGCCAGCCCCGTATCCCGTGCCTGAATCATCGCGGCGCGCCGTACCGGCTCGGAAAACATGTCGTAGCCAAAGGCCCGCCGATTGCGGGCATCGAAAGGTTCCAGATAGACGATGGAGGAATAGATCTCGCGCTGCCCGGCGGGGCGTACTGCATAGTCGGGAAAGCCCTGGGCGCGCACCTCGGCCAGATGCTGCTCGAGCGACTCGGACGGGATCAGCATGGAGAATCCGATTCCCTGCACGCCCACCACCGTATCCGACACGCGCAGCTTTTCGGTGTACACCTGCCACTCCGCACGCGTCACGTCATCGGACGCATTGAACATGCCGGCGGCACCGCGCAGCGCCATCGCATAGGTTGCCAGGCGCTCCTCGAGCTTGATCGTGACCTGGTCCGCGGCAAAGGAAAAATGCGCCACGGCATCTTCCTCCGCCGCCTTTCTGACCCTGTCGGCCAGATACAGCGTAAGCAGCAGGCCAATACCCAGCACTAACCAGGCGAGCTTGAGCTGTCGAAGCGCTTTTCGTTGAGGCATGTCGTGTGTCATGCGGCTGGGCCGACGCCGGCACTACGGATTGTCGCAGGCGTGGCCCGCCGGCGCGCCAAAGCGGTTTCCGCCGCCGGCTTACGCGCTGCCATGCAACCTGCCCGGCGCCAGCGGCGACAACCTTTCTGACGGGTAATCCTGAGCATACGGGGTGGACAGCATGTCAGTAAGACCAAGCTCGCCACGATACAGGTAAGCCACGGCCAGCAGCAGGCACAGGCAGCCGAAGGCCACCACTGCACTGACGGATCTGGGCGGATTCTCGGGCAGGTCGACCCGCTCCCCCTTCGCCTCAAGGTGGTCCGAGTAGAGATCGCAGACCGCCAGCACGAATACCGGGCGCAGGAGCAGCATGACGACAGCCAGTGAGACCACTATCGGCACCGCCGCCCAGAGATAGAAGGTGTAGACGTGGGCGTGAACGTCACCCCCCGGGGGCACGACCTCCACGACCGTAAGCAGCAGGATCATGCCGAGATACGCGCCGACACCGACGATCCAGCATAGCGCGGAGTATCCCGCCCGCAGGGTGGCCACTTCGAGGAAGTTGTCCCTGACGAAGCCGACCGAGTTCTTTCCCGACTGCACCAGACCGTTGTCGGCGACGATACTGGGCAGGACCCCGACTACGCCCAGCTTCCAGGCATGGTACAGGGCCTCGCTCAGCGCCCGCTGCTGCGGCCTGGTCGTGTCATTTTTCTTGGGGAGTCTTTCCACGATCTGATTGACCGTGATCCAGCCGTCGATCCAGTGAAAGCTCCAGAGCGCCCAGCTTTGCGGCAATGCCAGCCTCAGGCAGGCGGCGACGGTCGACTCCCGCCCCTGGCGATGCAGAAGATGGGCAGCCCCCATGCAGCCCGTGAGGATCCCGACCGGGAAAGCGGCCAGGCCCACGCAGAAGAATGACCAGGCCAACAACACCAGGTCGGCCACCGAGCCCCCGTTCGAGTCGGCCGCGCTGCGCCAGACCTCTTCCGGAATCCAGCCCAGCATCTGGACCCAGAGCAGGTAGGCCAGCCCGATGGCCGCCCATTGCAACAGGCCAAAGACGAAAATCTCCTTCTCCTTCAACCCGAGCGACAGGGCGTACCCGACCCGGGCGCCGAAGGCGGCCAACCCGCCCGCGGGTTTCTTCTCGATGCCGGGGAGGTCCTTGATCCCGTCCCTGACGAACTCCATTTGACGAAAAAGTCTCATCGCTCCTCCCTGGCAAGCGGCGCATTTCCTCAGGTGACGGCCGCCTGCATGCAGGCACTGGCCGCCGGGGCCGAATGGACGGTCCCGAAGGGCAGATTGGCGGAATCGGCCGGGCACGCAGCCATGGCGGGTGCGCTCAGCAGCCGTCCACGCACACCCCGGCCCCATCGAACATCAGCGTTCTGCCGCTGAGCGGGACGTGTACCGGCACCTTGCTGGCCTTGATGAAGGCCTCCGTGCGCGTACCCGGCAACACCCTGCCCTCGCGCGTCGCCTCCTCGTTGGCGTGCGAGGCGATGACGGAGGCCGGCTTGATCAACTCGTTGACGACATAAGCCGCCTCGCTCGGCCCGGTGGTGAAGGTATCGCCGATGTTCATGACCACCAGCCTGGCGCCGTAGTGTCGGCGTACCACCACGTCCTGCTCGGCCGTGATCCCGGTATCACCCGACAGGTACACCACCAGCCCGTTGGTGAACCTGAGGACATAGCCGGTCGGCGGGCCGACGTAGGCGGTAAGCCCCGCCGCTTCCATCGAATGCCCGAGGTCTCCGCCGATCAAGTCCGGTGCCAGGCCGTTGCTATGCACTGCGGGCACGGTGGTGATGCCGACCCCGCCAACGGTGCGCATGGCACCGAAGCGCACCAGCAGCGAATCGGCCGGATCGCCGCCGGCGGCCTTGAGCTTGCCGGCGAAGAACCGCGGCATCTCGCCGCCGGTGACGATCTTCGCCTTCTTCTCGACGGCGATGTGGACGCTGCTGGAATGGGGCGTGGCGTCCACGGCCGTGTCGGGCTGGGCGCAGGTGCCGGCGTTCGGCGCCTTGATGTGACGATTGCCGATGTGGTCGCCGTGCACGTGACTCACCAGCACCACATCGATCGCGCCCAGCCGCGGATCAGTCGGCCCAGCGACCGTCTGCCCGGCATCGTAGAGGATGCGGGTACCGTTGGGGTCCTCGAACACCAGCGCGCGGTCCATGCGGCAGAACTCGCCCTCCTTGCCCCCCCAGCGGGGTCACCTTCACGACATCGGCGACAGCGGCCGATGCCAGAGAAAGCGCGAGCAAGCCGGCGGCGGCAGGGAGCAGACTCACGATCCGGTCCATCGATTACCTCCTCAGTGTTGCGTGGCGGGAATGGCCGCCTCGGGTTTCGTGCCGATACGCATGATGGCCGCGATCCGCGGCGTTCCGGGCGCGAGCGTCGATCGGATTGGCGTGCTTTCCGGTATAGCAGGGATTCGGCCCGAGCCGCAATCACTCCCCGGGGTCGGGACCAGAAAGCTTCCACCGCCTCCGCAGCAGGGCGATGGCCAGCACGGCGATCCAGAGCATGAAGGCGGCGATGCCGATGCGCTCCCACACGCCGATCCAGGGTGTCGGCAGGCCCTGCGCGATGTCAAAGCCCTGGACGGCGGTCACCGCGCCGAAGGCCAGGATGGCCAGCAGGGTCGCGATCGAGTACCGACGAAAGCGCGGGCCGAGCGCGGCCGCACCAAAGCCGATCGCCAGCACCATGAGCAGCACGGTCAGCAGCGCCCAGAGGATGTGCAGGGCATCGGTCAGCGTGAACGCGGTCCCACGGAGGTGCACCGGGGGCCAGTACAGGCTGAGAGTGGCGTTGGCGATTACCAGGACGGCCACGACGCGCAGCCACCGGTTGCGACCGGCCGAGGCCCAGACACCCCAGCCAAAGGCGATCACCAGCATGGCGTAGACGACGCCGAGCCAGACCCAGAGCGTGCGGGTAGGCGCACCGATCGCGGACAGCTCACTGACGGTCTGCTCGAGGATGCTGTAGCCCGCGTACAGCATCGGCATGGTGATGTTCATGGCGACATAGAACAGCGAAGACGCGATGCCGCAGCCAAGCAGGAGATTGCGCCACATGTTCACCTCCGTCATCTGCAGGTCCGCGGCCCGTGCGGGCGAGTGGCCACGGCATGCACCCGCCGCCGGCCTTCCGGTACGAATGCATAATATGCAGTCAGGACGCGCCGGGCATCAATTCACGTCGGACCGCCCCCTCATGAGCAGGGCATCTCCTCCTGTCCCGGCGCCTCGCAGGCATGCGTGTAGGCGGACAGTTCGCCGCCGTGGGTGTCCCAGCGTTCGTTGTGAGCCATGCGCGAGGCCTCCAGGTCGGAGGCGGCGGTGACGGGCGGGAGCAGGCTGCTGAGGCGCGTCGGGGCCAGGCCGAGGCGCGATTCGTAGATGACCTGGTAGGCCAGTACGCGGCGCACGTAGCCACGCGTCTCGTGATAGGGGATGAGTTCCGCCCAGATGTCCGCGTCCAGGGCGCCCTCTTCCGGCAGCCACTTGCTGACGCGGTGCGCCCCGGCGTTGTAGGCGGCGATGGAGAGGATGGGATGGCCGCCGAAACGGTCCAGGTTGCGGCGCAGATAATAGGCGCCGATGGGCACGTTGACCGCGGGATCAAGCAGATCGTGCGCGTGGCCCAGCCGCAGATCCACGTGGCGCGCCATGTTGCGCGCGGTGCCGGGCATCACCTGCATCAGGCCCATGGCGCCGGCGTGGGAACGGGCGTCCAGCATGAAGGCACTCTCCTGGCGGGCCACCGCCATGGCCCAGGCGGGATTGATGCCCTGCCGGGCGGCCTGCTCCATCACCAACCGTACGTGGGCCAGCGGGAAGCGCAGTTCGACATCGTCGAACTCCCGGGCGCGGGCGGCGGCGAAGATGGCGCGATCATGCCAGCCCCACTCGTGGGCCAGCAGCGAGGCCGCCTTGAGGTCTTCGGCGTCGAGCCCCGCGAGGGTGTGCTCCCATTCACGACGCGCCTCGATGTACCGGCCCAGGGCCAGCCATTCACGGGCCCGCTGCAGGGCCGGCCGCTCGACCAGGGCGCGGACGCGCTCGGCCGGCGCGCTCAGGGGGCGATGGCCGATGCGATAAGGCAGGCTCGCGCGGTCGGCGGAGAGAAAGCCGTAGAAGCTGCGTTCCGCGGCCAGGGCGGTGTAGAGCGCCCGGGCCTCGTCGGTTCGTCCCAGGGCTTCCAGGGCTCGCGCGCGCCAGTAGCGCCAGGCGTAGTCCTCACGCTGGCCGGGCTCCATGGCCTCGATGGCCCGGAGCACGGTCTTCCAGTCGCCGCCCGCCAGCCCTGCCCGCACGTGCCATTCCCGCAGCTGGGGGTCGAAGACCTCGTCGGGCAGCGCGTCCAGGTGCGGGATGCTGTCGGCGCCGGTGCGCAGCACCA
>DSDH01000426.1 GCA_011055475.1 Phycisphaerales bacterium
ATCCCCGACGACCTGATGGACAATTACTTCACGTTGCTGACCGATCTGCCGGTCGAACGGATCGCCGAGCTCACCGACCCCTCGCGGACCCATCCCAAGCAGGCCAAGGTCCTGCTGGGCAAGTGGATCGTTACGCAGTTCCACGGTGTCGAGGAGGCCGAGGCGGCGGCGGCCGAGTTCGAAAAGGTATTCGCCCAGAACCAGCTTCCCGATGACATGCCCGAGGTTCGCGTGTCGGCCGAGCCCGTCGCCGCCGGCAAGCTGCTGGTGCGGTGCGGGCTATTGAAAACCGGCGGCGAGGCCAAGCGGATGATCCAGCAGGGCGGTGTGCGAATCGACGAGGCCCGCGTCGAGGACGCCAACGCCCTCGTGACCCCGGCCGACGGTATGGTCGTGCAGGTCGGCAAGCGCAAGTTCGCTCGGCTCAAAGTGCAGTAAACGCCCATGGGCGGAGGTGGCCTATGAAGCTTCCACAGGTGCAAGAAGCACAACGGTATGCGGGATTGTACGTCGTCGATTTCGGCGACCATTGCGGCGTGGGTTTCCGCGCCGAGGAGGTGGCCGAGCTGCTGGACAGCGAGGCCTTTTCGCACGTGACCGTCTACCGGGTTCACAACGCCTACCCCGATGGGCGGATGGAGCTGGTGGGTGTGCGACGCGAAACCTTCCACCTGGAAAAGGGAATGTTCTTCTATGCGTCAGAAGAGCCCCAGGGTCGCGACGATTTCGAGCGGCTCCTGGCGTGGGCTCGGTCGCATCCGGCGCCCAGCCGGGCCAAGGTGCATCTGGCGCGGTATGAGGATGGCCGGTGCGTGACGGCCCTGATCTACCCCGCTGAGCATGATCCACAGTTCGCCCAGTGGCTCCTCGACGCGGACTACATGACGCAAGGCGCCGCGGAAGGCGGTGTCGAAGCCGTGCAGCGATACTACCGGCAGGGGCCCACCATCCTGGCCCGCGAGCAATTGTACCCGGCCGAGGCCGGGCAGCCCATGACCGGCCAGGAACTCATTGAGGCCACCCGCAAGGCGGTGGTCCGATAAGATGGGCCGATCCAGCACACCCAGGCCGCGACGGATCGGGTTCCTGGCGGCCTTGCTCATGCGGGCCGGGCGCGTTTCTCACAGGCAGGACTGTGAGAGAATCCGCCGAATGGAGTTCCGGACCAGCACCCAGCGGATGGGGGTGCGATTCGCGGGGCGTCTGAGGTCCGTATTTCGCCACAAGTGGCTTCGCCGCCGTTAGTTACGCCCTTCTCAAAAGATTCCTTTCGGGCTTCTCCGCGGTTTCTTGCATCGCCGCCTAAAACATTATCGGGCGAAATTTTGGCCAGGATTCTTGCCGTGGGGTTTATTTTCTGCTAAAGACCTGCCCAGGTTCTGGCCGATTTAGGAACCAACAGAGTTTTCTCCCCTCCGGAAAACATCGGGCAACTCCGGTTGCCGGATGTTTTCTTTTTGCCCCCACCCCTATTTCATCCTAGCAATGTCCCCTACCGTTGAATCGTAGAATCCTCGGGAGTCACATTTCCCCATGCCTTGAACGGCCGGCAGCGGGTGCCTTTGCTGCTTGTCCAAGCCGAGCCCCCGGTTTTTGCTTGAACCATTCGGTCACTGCGTCGAAGATATGATGCAGTGGTGTTTCAAACCGAGGGCTGGTGCTCCATGGCGATTGAACTGCCGAGACTGCGAGAGGAAAATGGCTTATCGTTGACTGTCTGTGGGCGGATAACGGGCGGTTCAGGTGTGGAAACCGTCGAGCCGAGAATTGCCCACTTCGAAAGGGGCAAGGCCAAAGGGGTAATCCGGGCATGCCGGAACCAAGGCCCCAAAACGAAGAGCACTCATCTCCATGTCGACTGCGCCTTGCGGAGTTTTTTTGGTGAGCAACGTGTGCCCAAGGCGACGCACGATTTAGGACAGGTTCTCGACGTGATTCAAGGTGTTGTTGGGCTGCCGCTTGTGGCTTCAGTCACAGGTGTGTTCAAGGTGCCTTTGTCGGCGCTACCCGAAGGTGGAATAATTCGAAGCTTGGGCGCGGAGACAAGAGCGGGAGACCTGTCAATGAAATTGACAGGCGGCACCTTGTCCCTAAAAGGAGCACCTATCAAGCGAGTAAGCTGGCATGAATCGGGAGAGGGGAATGAGTTGTCGGTCTGGATTCGAGTAGTCGGAGAGCAAAGCTTCACGGTCTCATCTGGTTATCTCACAGAGGCTTGGGCGTGGGTATCTGGGCAGTATGCGATGTTCGTGCTTGGCACCGCAAGGACAGGCAATGGTCAGTGACAGTCATATGAATTGGCCTTCCATTGGCGAGGAGAGTTTCTGTCAATGGGGTTTCGATGAGCCGACGTGTGCTCATGAGGACGCGTTAAGTGAAGAGCCGCGCATCGTGGGCTGGAAGCCGAATGCGCTTGCTGCGATCGCTCAGTTGGCAGAGTCTATCTCTGTGATCTTGGCCGCACGTATACAACAGCAGGTTTTGGAAAGAAAAGTAATGCTTTTGGATGCAAGATGCGAGGCGCTGGAGGTGGCTAGGCCGACGGTGGTGCCGATCCAGACGCTTGCACCGTTTCCCTACAGGTTGGTCAAGCCCTTTGAGGTACTTGTGACCTTCCACGGAGATCACTACGTTGCATCATTTGTAGATGCGAACATTGGGGCGAGCGGTGATACAGATGTGGAGGCAGTGTTGAATCTCAAGGACATGCTCGTGTCGGCTTTTGAAATGCTCGCTGAACTCAATGACGATGAATTGGGACCCGGGCCATGCATGCAGAAGCATGTGCTGGAGGAGTTTATCCGGAGGGCTGAACGCCGTGGCCGTGATCACAAAGGAACTGGCTGAGCGCATTGCGCACAAGCTTGATGCACAGATTGTTCCCGGAGGTGCTCACGACATCGCCCGGGTTGTCCACGATGGGCGATTAGTTGCTTTCTTTGGCATCCGCCGCGGGTCAAAAAAAGACGCCGGGCACGATCACATTCCGAGTCAGGTGTTTCTGAATCCGTCGAAAGCTCGATTGCTTGGGCAATGTCCATTGTCGAAAGCAGATTGGATCAGAATCATCAGAGAGAAAGGAAAGCTTTCGTAGCGCGGCACATGGTCGGATGCCTGCAGGACAGATCAAGACATTTCAAGAGGTTCAGGCGTTCTTGCCGCAGCACTTCTTGTACTTCTTGCCGCTGCCGCAGGGGCAGGGGTCGTTGCGGCCGACCTTGGGCTGCTCGAGGCGGATGGTCTTGACCACGGGCTCGCCCTGCGGGGCGGCGGCCGCGGCCCGCTGGCGCTCGGTCATGGCGAACTGACCGACCTCATCGTGTTGGGTGCGGCTGACGTTCCACACGCTGCGGGCCTGGGCCCCCGGGTCCAGGCGCACCTTGAAGATCGTGCTGGTCACGCGGTCGTCGATGCTCTCCAGCATCTCGCCGAACATCCGGTAGCCTTCCTGCTTGTATTCGATCTTCGGGTCCTTCTCGGCGAAGGCCCGCAGGTGGATGCTCTCCTTGAGATGGTCCATCGCGTAGAGGTGGTCCTTCCACGCGCTGTCGTAGATCTGCAGCAGGACGTACCGCTCCAGGTCCGCCAGCTCGCGCCGGAAGAACTCCCGGCCGACGTTCCGCAGGACGGATCGGGGATCGTCCGTGTCCAGGTCATCGGGCCGCAGACCGGCGTCGAAGCGCTGGCGGGCCCACGCCGCCAGGGCTTCGGGATCGCGCGTCTCGGCCAGCCGGGCGTCGATTTCCTCATCGAGCCGCTCGTTGTGCCACGCGCGACTCAGTTCGAGAAGCTGTTCATAAACACGCTGCGGCTTGGTGTCCTGAAGCTCCTCCGCGTCGAGCGTCGTTCCGAAGCGATTATTGGCCCAGTCGGCCAGCGCCTGAAACCCGTACACGTTCGAGCCCTGAGGGCTGTAGGCCATGTTCATGGCGAACTCGACGGGGTACTCGACCTCCCGTTGGCGGTACTTGTCCTCCACGGCCCGGGCCAGGTGCTCCCGAATCTGCGACGGGCTCCGATCCCGCAGGTCCTCGATCCGCAGGCGGATGTCGAACTTGGCGTTGGCCCATTGCACGAACGTGCGCAGCGGGAAATCTTCCTTGAGAAACGTTTCGATCTGGCTGCAGTCCCGCTTGTCGATCTGCTCCTGCGCCGCCTCGATGATGGCTTGCTCGATCTGCTCGGCGTCCATGTGCCGCAGCTTGCCCGCGGACAGGCCCGCGCTGTACGTGCTCATGGCCCAGCGGCACAGCCCGTCGAGGTTCCACGTCGCACGGTCCTCGTAGTCCTCCAGGTACTCGCCGAGCGCGAGGCTGATGTCGTTCTCGGCGCTCTTGCGGGCCCGGTCCTTGATGCGTTCCTCGATCTCGGCGGCGCTCAGGTCGCGCAGACGCCGCACGTCCAGGTCCACGCCGAATTGACCGCGGGCCCATTCGGCGATGCATTTGTACGGGTAGTCGGGCGCGAGGATATTGCGGCAACTGCCCTCGATCATGGCGGCGATCATCTCCTGGATGATCGGCTTGAGACCCTTGCCGGCCAGGATCTTCCGCCGCCGGCCATAGAAGGTCTTGCGCTGGAAGTCCATGACCTCATCGTATTCGAGCAGGCTCTTGCGGATCTCGAAGTTGCGTTCCTCGACCTTCTTCTGGGCCCGCTCGATGCCCTTGCTGATCCGCTTGTGGTAGATGGGCTGGCCTTCCTCCCAGCCGATCCACGACAGGGCCTTGACGGTCCATTCCGGAGCGAACATGCGCATCAGATCGTCGTCGAAGCAGATGAAGAACTGGCTCGATCCGGCGTCGCCCTGGCGGCCGGCGCGGCCGCGGAGCTGGTTGTCGATCCGCCGGGCCTCGTGCCGCTCGGTGCCGACGATGTGCAGCCCGCCGATGTCCGCCACGCCGGGGCCCAGCTTGATATCCGTGCCGCGGCCGGCCATGTTCGTGGCGATCGTCACGTTGCCCCGGGCCTTGCCGTCGCGACCGGTGTACTGCTGGCCGGCCTTTTCGACGATGGCCGCCTCGCGGGCGTGCTGCTTGGCGTTGAGCACCTCGTGGTCCACGCCGTAGCGTTTGGACAGCGCCTGGGACAGGGCCTCGCTCTTTTCGATGCTGACCGTACCCACCAGCACGGGCCGGCCCGCGTTGTGCACCTCGAAGATCTCCTCCACCACGGCGCTGAACTTCTCCCGCAGCGTCTTGTAGATCAAATCCTCCCGGTCGTCGCGGATGCACGGACGGTTGGTGGGGATGACCACCACCTCCAGCTTGTAGATCCGCATGAACTCCTCGGCCTCGGTCGCGGCGGTGCCCGTCATGCCCGCGATCGTGCCGTACAGCTTGAAAAAGTTCTGCAGGGTGATCGTCGCCAGCGTCTGGGTCTCTTCCTTGACCTGCACGCCCTCCTTGGCCTCGACGGCCTGGTGCAGCCCGTCGGACCATTGTCGGCCGTGCATCAGACGGCCGGTGAACTCGTCGACGATCACCACCTTGCCGTCCAGGACGACGTAGTCTTTTTCCCGCTCGAAAACCACGTGCGCCCGCAGGGCCTGCTCCAGGAGGTGCGGCCAGTCCATGTTCGAGCCCGTGAAGAAGGACCCCACGCCCGCGATCTCCTGGGCGGCTCCGATGCCCTCGTGCGTCAGGTGCACGCTCTTCTTGTCGTGCTCGACCTCGAAGTACTCGGTCATCGTCTCCAGGCGGGTCCGATCCTCGTCCAATTCACGTGTGAGCCGGGCGATGGCCTCTTCGGCCTTGGTCACGCGATCGGACTGCTTGGCCCTTCGGGCCTCGGCCAGCTCGCCCTGGGCGTTGGCCAGCGCGCGTTCGGCCTCGTCGATTCGCTTTTTCAACTGGGTACGGCCGGACTGGCGCTTGAGCAGTTCGCGGCAGACTGCGTCCGCCTTGCGATACCGCGTGACGTCGTCAAACGCAGGCCCGGAAATGATCAGCGGCGTGCGAGCCTCGTCGATCAGGATCGAGTCGACCTCGTCGACGAGGGCGTATTCCAGCGGGCCCTGGACCATGTGCTCCAGGCGGGTCTTCATGTTGTCCCGCAGGTAGTCGAAGCCGAACTCGTTGTTCGTACCGTAGGTGATGTCACAATCGTACTGGTTGCGTCGCTCGTCGCCGAACGTGTCCATATCCGCCTGGATCGCGCCCACCGTCAGGCCCAGGGCACGATAGACCGGCCCCATCCACTCGGCGTCGCGCTTGGCCAGGTAGTCGTTCACGGTGACGATGTGCACCTTGCGTCCGGTCAGATGCACGAGGTAGGCGGCCAGGGTCGCCACGAGCGTCTTGCCCTCGCCGGTGGCCATCTCGGCGATCTTGCCCTCGTACAGCACGTGGCCGCCGACGAGCTGCACGTCGAAGTGACGCATGGCCACGTTCCGCCGGGCCGCCTCGCGGACCACCGCGAAGGCCTCGACCAGCAGATCCTCGGGGCGGGCCCCCTCATTGAGCCGGGCCTTGAATTCGTCGGTTTTGGCCCGAAGCTCCTCGTCGCTGAGGGCCTGGATGTCCGGCTCGAACCGAGCGGCGCTCCGCGCCGTAACCATGTACGCCCGGACCAGACGCTCGTTGCGCGAGCCGAAGATTCGGACCAGCAGCTTTCCGATATTGTCCAGACCCATGGGCGCTCCGTCCTTGGCTGGGGGGCGGTCAGACGCGGGTGACGTATTCGCCCGTGCGGGTGTCGATGCGAAGCACGTCGCCGATCTTGACGAACGGCGGCACCTGCACAATCAGGCCCGTCTCCAGCGTGGCCGGCTTGTACTGGTTGGTCGCCGTGGCGCCCTTGATCTCCGGCGCGGTGTCGGTCACCTCCAGCTCGACCGTGTTGGGCAACTGCACGATTACCGGCCGGCCCTGGTACATGCTCACCTGCAATTGCGAGTTTGGCTTGAGATACAGGGCCCCGTCACCGAAGGCATCGTCGTCCAGCGTGATCTGATCGTAGCTCTCCAGGTCCATCAGCACGTGCTCGCTGCCCGAGGAGTACAGGTACTCGTAGGTTCGCCGGTCGAGGTAGGCGTCCTCGAGTGTCTCCTCGGCCCGGATACGTTTGTCCATGATGGACCCGTCGGCCAGGCTCTTGAACTTGGTCTGGTAGACGGCCCCGCCCTTGCCCAGCTTGACGTGTTGATAATCCACGATGGTATAGAGGTTGCCGTCGATCGTGACGGTCATGCCCTTCTTCATTTCCGATGCTTTCATCTCTTGCTCCATACGGTCCAGGACGCGGTTGATTCCAAGCGTTGCAGTATGTTCAACACGGCCGCAAAAGTCAAGGTGACATCACGTTCAGTGATCCCCAGTTTCGAGAAGGAGGCGATCCTTGACGTACTGCGTCACGTACCGTCGCAGGCGGTCGCAGGCCTCATCAGCGGGCAGGCCGGCCAGAAACTCGGCGAGATGACCCCGTTGGCGGATCCGAGCCAGCGTGGCCGGAAAGTTGATATCGTGTATCCAGCCCAATTGCAGCAGCCGCACATCGTGGATCGTCCGCAACTCGCGGTAGTCGATCGTCCGGCCCTCGATGACCGCCTCGAGCAGTGCTGGATTGTACGTGTCCTCGTCGGGAAACGGCACAGCCAGGACAAAGCCCTCCGGCGACTCTTTCCAGCGACGGTAGTTGTCCAGGACCACCCGAAAGATGTCAATCTTGTCGGCGTCGCGGATCAGACGGCAAAACAGGGCCGTGCGCTCGGGCAGGCCATCGGGCAGCACCCGGGCGCCATGGTGGCGAACCGCCGTGAGGATCACGTCCCGCTCGGAGGCCTCGAAATCGTCGAGCACACCGTGAGCCGCGATGATCTCCAGACCTAACAGGCAGTGATTCTCGCTGCGGGCGTCCATAAAGGTCTGGTGGCGCCGGTACTGCTCGAATCGGCCTACATCGTGCAGCAGAGCGACCGCCTCGGCGAGAAGATGATCCGACTCATCGAGTCCCAGGGCCGTGCAGAGGTACTCTATCTCCTCGCAGACCTTTTGCGTATGAAGCTGCTTGAGGCGGATATGGGCATCATGTCGGGCCGGGCCCGTGTAGAAACCCTGCACATAGGCGTCGAACCAGGCTCGCAAGGCCTGCCATTGAGCGGCGTTCATTCGGTGGCTCCGATCTTTTCTGCAGCCGTCGATTATTGGAAAATGCCCCTTATACCGCGCCTGGCCGGGCCGATCCATCCCCGCCAAATGTCAACCGCCTCCGATTTGTGCTCGTCCAGCCGTTCCTTGGAGGCCGGCCGCAGGTTGGGGAAATCGTCGAACCCGATTCCTCGGCGGTTTTCGCCCCTGGCGTGAAATATTCGCTGCCGGGTCGTGACAACAATCTACAGAGGGGCCCGGAATAGTGGCCGGTCCCCCGTGGAAAGTGAATGCAAGCCGTTGGAAAGCAAGGGTTTAAGGAGAACGATCATGATGTGGAAATGGTTCAAGCGCAGCGTCATCGTCGTCGGAGCGATCGGGCTGGTCGGCGGGCTGATGTTTGGAAGGAACGCCGTTCGGTACGCCAAGACCGCCGTCAACTGGACGCAGTCCTCGGTGCGACAACTGGCGCCGGTCGAGCTGGACCTGCAAGTGGCCCGGCAGATGGTCGAGGAGATCATGCCCGAGATTCACAACAACATCCGCCTGATCGCCCAGGAAGAGGTCGAAATCGCCGCCCTCAAGGCCGACCTGGAGCGCAGCGAGAAGTCCTTCGAGGAGGAACGCGATCGAATCAAGACCCTCCGCGCCTGCCTGGACACATCCAAGGTCCATTACACCTTCGCCGGCAAGGACTACACGCGCGACGAGTTGGCCCAGGACCTGGCCTGGCGGTTTGAACGCTTCAAAGAGGCCGAGATCGTCCTGGCCAGCAAGCAGCAGATGCTCAAGACCCGCCAGAACGCCCTGGCCGCCTCGATGCAGGCCCTGGAGCGGGCCCGCATGCAAAAGCGCATCCTCGCCGACAAGATCGAGGCCCTGCAAGCCAAGCACCGCCTCATCAAGGCCAGCGCCATCGGCTCGGGCGTCCAGATCGACAACAGCAAGATCGCGCAAACTGAGAAGCTGATCGAGGACATTCGCAAGCGGCTGGCCGTCGCCGAGAAGGTCCTGGCCTATGAGAGCCACTTCGTGCAGACCGTACCGGTCGACGCCGTGGACGAGACGGAGCTGCTCCATCAGATCGACGAGCACCTGGACGGCAAGGACGCGCAGACGCCCAAGACAACCGACACGGTCGCGGCGGCGCGCTGACCCGGTGTGTGAATCGGCGCGTCCAACGCCCAAGCGGAGCCTCGATCATGGCACGGACATCGCGGACAAGCTCGAACGCGGCATTCTTCGGCTCGCCGGTCTCCGCGGCTGGCGCCGAGGAGTGCCGCCGCTGCCGCCGGGCCGATGTTGACGGCTGTCCGCTGGCCTGTGACCCCTTTGGGCTTGACCCCATGCGGACCGGCTCGGTTTTCGGACCCGCCCGCTCTGGTGAGCCCTGCAAGAGTGTGTTACACTGGGATACGAACGTGGGCATGTCGCCGGCACAACAGCCGGGCGCAACGGGAGAAGCCCCGTGTTGAACCTGACGCTCAAACAGATTCAGTGTGCCCTGGCCGACGGGCAGCTCGACGAGGCCTGCCGACTGCTGCAAGCGGATGCGGCGGTGGGGGCCTGTCGCCGCGGCCAGAAGCTCACCACCCAGCTCGCGGCGGCCCTCGTGCAGCGCGGGCGCGATCATCTGGCCGCCGGTCGGTTGGACAGCGCCCTGCAGGACTGCAACAAGGCCGCCGCGCTGGGGGGTGGGCGCGAGGAGATCGCCGCCCTGCGACAGGCCGTTTGCCGGGCCATGCAGGACAAGCAGCAGACCCATCAGCGACGGGCCGCGCGCCTGGCCACCGCCGAGCAGCAGATCGGCCGAGGCTGGTTGACCGCCGGGCTGAATCTGCTGGCCGATGAAAGCAGCCCCGGCGCGGCCCCGCTGAAGGATCGCGCTTTGGCCGAGCGCCAACGGCTGGCCGCGGCGGCGACGAAAATCGACGACGCCCTGCAACGCGACGACGTGCGGGCGGCTTTGGCGCTGCTCAACCAGGTCGGGCCCGCTCGACTGCACGACCCCGCCCTGGCACGCCTGGCGGATGCGGTGACCGAACGCGTCGTCGCCTATGTGACCGAACAAGTCCATGCCGGCGCCCTTGACCTGGCCGCGAAGGTACTCACCGACGCGGCCGACCTGGACGACGGCCAAGGTCGCCTGGAGCGGTTGCGACGCGGACTGGCCCAATGCCGCCGGGCGGCGGACTACTTGCAGGCCGGACGTGCCCGTCAGGCGGCCGTGATACTGGCCGGACTGCGGGGCCGATGGCCCGACGCCGCCTGGCTGGTACAGGCCGCACAGGACGCCCAGCACGCTGCCGAAGCCGCCGAGGCCCTTCAGGCCGGCCCCTTGGGTCTGCTGGCGGATTCCATCGCCGCCACAGAGATTGCGGGCACAGTCACCCCATCCCTTGATGCGGTAGCGCCCTCCATCGAACAGGAGTCCGACCTCATGCCTCGTCCCCCCGCGCGACCTGACTCGCCGGGTGCGGATCTGCCCGAGCGGTTTATCATGCAGATTGACGGTGTCGGGGCATTTCTAACGATACGGGGCGATGCCGTGACCATCGGCCCGGTCAGCGCCACACCGCGGCCGGCGGTCGGCCTGCTGGCCGGGGCGCACCTGCCAACGGTGACGCTGGAGCGTCACGAGCAGGATTACGTGCTTCGCAGCACCGACCCGATTCACGTCGGCTCGCAGCGGATCGAGCAGCGCCTGCTGACCGACGGCGACAAGATCGCCCTGTCGGACCGTTGTCGGATGCGGTTCAACAGGCCCAACGTCGCCAGCGGCACGGCCACGCTGAGCCTGAGCAGCGCCTGGCTGCCCCGGCCCGATATCACCCGCGTGATCCTCATGGACCGCGAGGTGCTCGTCGGCCCCGGCGCGGGCAATCACGTGCAGACCGCCGCCGTCGACAAGACCGCGGCGTTTTACCTGCGACAGGGCCGGTTATGCTGCCGCAGCGATGAGCCCGTCTTCGCGGGCCAGAGGCTCCTGACCGCGGATACGCCCCTGCCCCTGGATGAGCCCCTGCGGATTGGAGGGCTGGGTGTGGTTGTTTCCACGCGGTGCGACTGAATATCATGACGACGGCGCCCGCGCCGCTGCGGACGCCGGTCACAGGCAGGCGACAGCGGCGTCTGAAAAGTGAGCGTGCCCGACCGGGCGAAAAGGATGGGATAGAAAAGGAGATCGAGGCCCCTGGGAGCCCTCGAAAACGGAAACGGCCATGCAAACGTTCCAATACCAGTACGGGGACCGGCCTCTGGAGGGCTACACGATCCAGCGGGGGGTAGGGCGCGGCGGATTCGGCGAGGTCTACTACGCCGTGAGCGACAGCGGCAAGCAGGTCGCCCTGAAGGTGCTCCAGACGTATGAGCAGATCGAGCTGCGGGGCATCAGCCAGTGCATGAACCTCAAAAACCCACACCTTGTGACCGTCTTCGACGTTCGGTACAACCCGCAGGGTCGGCCCTTCGTCATCATGGAATACGTCAGCGGGCCGAGCCTGGCCGAGATCATCCAGGAATCGCCCGGCGGGCTGGGCACGCAGAAGACCGCCTTCTTCCTGCGCGAGATCGCCAAGGGCCTGGGCCACCTTCACGACTGCGGCATCGTGCACCGCGACCTCAAGCCCAGCAACATCTTCTTCGAGGACGGCCGCGTCAAGATCGGTGACTATGGCCTGAGCAAGGCGATGAATACCAGCCGCCACAGCGGCCAGACCATCACCGTGGGCACGGTCCATTACATGGCCCCCGAGATCGGCGCGGGCTGCTACAACCGCTCCATCGACATCTACGCGCTGGGCATCGTGCTCTACGAGATGCTCACCGGGCAGGTGCCGTTCTTCGGCAACAGCCCCGCCGAGGTGCTCATGAAGCATATCAGCGCCGAACCGGACCTGGCCGGCATCGAGGAGCCATTCGCCCGGGCCATCCGCAAGGCGATGGCCAAGGACCCGGAGCAACGCTACCAAACGGTCCAGGAAATGGTCGAGGACGTCTTCGGCGCCGAGCACATTCGCAACAGCGTTTCGCAGTTCTCACCGCAGAGCCTCTCGATGGTCGGGCGGAAGATCAACCTCCCGCCGCCCACGCCGGGGGCCGTGCCGCCGACGCCGGTACCGCCGACACCG
Organism: Phycisphaerales bacterium; assembly: GCA_011055475.1. Taxonomy (GTDB): domain Bacteria; phylum Planctomycetota; class Phycisphaerae; order Sedimentisphaerales; family Anaerohalosphaeraceae; genus DSDH01. The sequence goes on from DSDH01000426.1 coordinate 12,218, forward strand.
CGACCACAGCCCGCTGGAGCGCCGACTGATGAGCGGGCCTCGGGGGCGATGCGCCGTGTCGCGGCGCAGGACCCCATCACCGGCCATGAGCGACACGTGCTGGCCATCATCGCCTCGCTGGTCATCGCCCTCGGCGGCGCCGTGTTCATCAGCCACGGCCGCATGCCGATCCCGATGGCGTTCGGCATCGTGCTGATGGTCAACGTCGCGGCCAAGCTCATTCTGTGGTCGCGGGTCCGCTGGCTGGCGAATCTGGAAGATGAATCCGGCTGGCTGCGGCGCCTGGCCATGGGGGGCGTGGCCGCCGTGCCCACGGGCCTGATCGCCATGGTCTTTACCAACACCTCCGGCCCGCGTATGGGTGAGAACGCGGCCCTGGCGATCGCCTTGGGCATGTGCCTGACCGACTGGTGGAAGGTCAGCGACCCCGCGCGGTATCGCCGCGTCATGTTGGGGCATGCCTTGTGGGCGGGATTCCTGGCCTACATCGTAGCCCATATCGTGGGCGCCGGACACGCCGCGCCCCTCGCCGCGGCCGTCCTGGCGGGTACGTCGTTGATCGTGCAGATTCTCACGCCGTTCCACATGAGCCGAACCGCCCGCGTGGCCTTTGACCAGGCCCGTCACCGTGGCCAGCCGCAGCATCGGGAGGCGGCGCCGGCCGCGGGACCCTCCCAAGCTCAATACGCCGGGCCGGCTCAAGCCAGGCCCGATGTGCGTCGGGCATACGGACCTGCGCCGGTCGCGCGGGGGTATCGTGTTCCCTGGGGCGTGCGGGTGGTATGGCTATTGCTGTTTGTCGGCGCGACCGCCGTCGCCGCGGGCGTGGTCGCCGATGCCAGTGATTGGCCGCAAGGCAACGACGATTTTGCGGGGGCGATGGCCCTGGCCGCCGGGCTCGGCATGCTCGGCTTCTTCGCCCTGGTTCGCATGTTCATCTCGCGATTCCCGAACTGGTACGTCTATCTCATCCGGCCGTTCCTGCAGGCGGCGTGCGTCGCCGCGGCCGTCGGCGGCCTGCTCCTACTCGGGTGCCACGGATGGCCGTTGTTCATTCCCATTGTCTTCCTCGTGGCCGGTGGCCTGGGTTTCGTGGCATGCTGGATCCCCAGCCGGTTCATGGTGCAGCGTGAGGGACGGAGCGGTGACGCCTCCTATGCCTCGCCGGGCGTTGGCGAGGACGTCTTGCCCGGCGCACCGTCGGCCCGGGCCCAAGGCGCGGTCGGCACGCCGGCGCCACGAACCGTCGGGCCGGCTGGGCCGCCTCTGCTGCCCGCGAACGTTTCGCCCTTCAAGCGGATATGGGCGCTCATCCTCTGCGGCGGGTTCATGATCGGCCTGCCGGGGTTGCACCGTTTCTACGTGGGCAAGATCGGCACGGGCCTGTTGTGGTTCTTCACGGGCGGGCTGTGCGGCATCGGTCAAATCGTTGACGCCATCATGATTATCACGGGGGGGTTCACCGACAGCGAGGATCGTCCGCTGGTGATGTGGGAATCCGAG
>DSDH01000125.1 GCA_011055475.1 Phycisphaerales bacterium
CGAGGACCGGGTGGTCGGGTGTTGCGCGCTGAAGATCATCTGGTCGGACCTGGCCGAGATCCAGTCTTTGGCCGTCCGTGAGGGCTGGGCCGGTCGCGGAATCGGCCGGGCACTCGTGGAGGCGTGCGCCCAGCGGGCGCGGGATTTGGGCCTCGCCCGGCTGTTCACGTTGACGCTTGAGCCGGCGTTTTTCCAGAAAGTGGGCTTCCAGGTCGTTGAGAAGGCCTCCCTGCCCATGAAGGTCTGGAGCGATTGTGCCCGCTGTCCCAAGCAGGATCATTGCGATGAGATCGCGATGGTGCGTTCCCTGGTGTCGTGACGGGGGCGCGCCGGTTGCTCCGGCGGCAGGTTCTCCCCCTCCGGGTTGTCGGGGCGGCCATTAGCCGACCTGGCGCTTTTGGAAGAGGGCGACCGCCAGTCCCAGAATACCCGTCGTATAGAGCAGGGCGTAGGCGCCGACCCGCAGGATATAGCCCAGGGGAATCGAGCCCTCCGCGTATTGGGCGTCGGTTACCCAGAAGACTTGGAAGTTGGGCACCAGGGCGTAGGCGACCCGCGCCAGCAGGTTTTCCCCCGCGAATCGGCCGAACACGTAGTCGCTGATCAATCCGAGCAGGAACGCGCCCACGCAGCAGGTCAGGGTCAGCACGATGTTGAGCCGCGTGGAGAACAGCACCGCCAGGGCCACGAGGATCATGACCGCCAGCAGCAGGAGGATCGAAGCGTTGATCTCAAAGCTGGTGAACCGGTTCCCGGCGGGGTTGAACCTCCAGTCCCGGTCGATGAAGCTGAGGAAGATGATGCATCCGGTGGCCCCCAAGGCCAGCAGCCCCACGGCCGTGGAGGGAAAGTTCCAGTCATAAATGTAGTTCAGGAAAGCACTTATCACGAGTGTGGCCAGGATGGCCACCGCCGCTGAGACGATCACGGTCCAGTCATGGGTGTCGGTGGCGTTAAAGAGAATACCGTGCCGAACGGTCATCAGGACCGCGACCGAGGCGATGTAATGGGCCAGGACCACGGCGCCCATGATGCCGAAGAACTTGCCCGCCACGAAAACCGGCCGCGAGACGGGCTTGGAGAGGACCGTGGTGATGGTCCCCGTTTCGATCTCCTCGGTGATCGCGCCGGTGGCCGCGAAAATGGAAATGAACAATCCCGTGAGGAAGAGCGTAGAGAAAGCGATTTCGCGCAGCAGGTTGAGATCCTGGTCTTCGTCCAACGTGTACGTCGTCAGGGACGGGCTCAAGAAGAACAACAGGATCGCGCAGACGAGGATCACGGAATAGACAGGTTGCCTGAGCGTCTCAGTAAATGTATTGGCGGCTATGCTGAACAACTTGAACAACGTGTTTTTCCCCTGTTTCCGCTACCATCCGACTCGCCCTGTGAGTATAGTACGGCATTTTCGTCGACTGTAAAGAGTGTGCCGCGTCCAAATCGGCCTAAGCTTGTACCGATGGGGCGCGTCAATTGTTCGATAAAACGAAAACCAGGTGGTGAGGATCCCGAGGCTTATGGAGCTATCCAGTAAGCGGGCTGAGACGCTCTCGCTGACCGGGCTGATCGTGAGTGTGGTCTTCTTTATCGCCACGTGGATCATCTGGTCCATGAGCGTGGCCTACGCCGTGCACGAACTGGCCTGGCTGATCCTGGCCGATGCCCTGATCTGGTTCGTTCTGGTCATTCAATTCCACCAGCGGGTCCTGGCCGAGCGTGAGAAGCTCGACATGGCCCAGTTGGCCCGCGCCCGACAGGGGGGCACGATCTTTCAGCAGGAGCACGACCCGACGGCGGTTCTGGCCGTGGCCACGCGACGGCTGGAGCTCATCGAAAAGTGGTTTGTGCCCATCGGCGGCGTGACCATCGCGCTGTACGAGATCGGCATGGGTTTGTTTCTGTTCACGAACGTGCGGCTGGGGCTGCTGGAACAGCAGGAGTCCCTGCAGCAGCCGCAACTGGCGGCGGTATTCATGGTCGCCATTGCGTTCGTCAGCTTCCTGATCTCACGCTACGGCATCGGCATGAGCCGCCAGCGCGTCTGGCAGCCCCTGCGGGCCGGCGCGGCGCATCTTTTCGGCGTGGCGCTGTTGGCCTTTTTGGCGGCGATTGCGTTGGCGTTCGCCCAGTTCAAGATGACCATCGGGTTGCAGATTCTGGCCTGGGCGATTCCGATCGTCATGATGATGCTGGGGGTCGAGACGTGCCTCAATGCCCTCTTGGATCTGTATCGTCCGCGGGTGCCGGGCGCCTACAGCCGGGCCGCGTTCGACAGCCGGCTGCTGGGTATGTTCGGCGAGCCCGGCGGCATCCTGCACACGGTCGCCAGCACGATCGATTACCAGTTCGGCTTCCAGGTCTCTCAGACGTGGTTTTACAGACTCTTGGAGCGGGCGGTCCTGCCGTTGTTCTTGTTCGCCGTGGCGGTGCTGTACCTGCTCAGTTGTTTCGTCGTGGTCGGGCCCGGTGAGGGGGCCATTGTCGAGCACTTCGGCAAGCCGAAGGTCCTGGCGAACGGGACCCACACGCTGGGTCCCGGGCTGCACGTTAAATGGCCTTGGCCGATTGATCGGGCCTACAAGTACCCCACGGACCATATTCAGCAGGTGAACATCGGTTTCCAGGAGGACCCGGCGAAGATCAATAAACAACCGCTGCTTTGGGGTGAACAGCACTACGAGGAGGAGTTCGACATTCTGGTGGCCGCTGAGGATGAGCGGACGGCCAGGGCGGAGGGGACGCCTCCCGTGAGCGTCATCCGTGCCGCGGTGCCGGTGCACTACCGGATCAAGGATCTGTACGCCTTCCTGTACAACTTCAGCGATTGGCGTGATCCGCTGGCCCAGGACCGACGGACGGACGCCGAGAAGATGGTTGAGGCGATCTGTTATCGCGAACTGGTGCAGTTCGCCGCCAGCGCCAAGGTGGAAACCGAGGGGGATGAACTCGTTCTGGTCGGTCGCAAAAGCATCCTGGGGGCCGGACGCGAGGCGGCCGCCGAGGAATTGAGGCGGCGCATGCAGGCCACGGCCGACCGCATGGGGCTGGGCGTGGAGATTGTCCTGGTGAACCTGCAGGGCCTTCATCCGCCGCCCGAATTGGCCGAGGCCTATCAGTCCGTCATCGCGGCGGTTCAGGAAAAGCAGGCCGCGGTCCTCGCGGCCCGCGCCGCGAGCAACCGTATTCTGACGGAGCTGGCCGGGTCGCTGGAGCAGACCGATGCGCTGCTGGACCTCGGCCGCGGCGAGCAGAGTCAGACCCCGGCCGTGCAAGAAGGAGTCGCCGAACCCCAGTTGCGGGAGGTTCTGGAGGCGGGCGGCGGCGAGGCGTACAAGACGCTGCGGGACGCCCTGGCCTACCATTTCGAACGGGTCAGGCTGGCCGAGGCGATCGGCCGACAGTTCGACGACCAGGTCTATGCGTTTGACCGGGCGCCCACCATTTACACCCATTTGCAGCGCTTGCAGGTTCTGGAAGAGGGCCTCCAGAAGGGCCGCAAGTACGTCGTCGTGGCCGATGAGAACAACCAGCGCGTGTTCATCATCGACCTTGAAGAGAAGATCACCTCGGGCATTCTGGACATGAGTCTGCTCGAGCAGGAAGCTGAAAAGTAAGTTGGATAGAGAAGGGACGGGACGCGAAACGATGCGGAATCTGTCGGTACTCATTCTGGTCGTCGTCATTGCCGTGGTGTTGTCGTTGTTTCTGTTTTCGTTCCAGGTTCGGGAAACCGAGGTGGCCGTGGTCACCCGGTTCCGCCAGCCGGTGCGCACCTACGTGGATGATCCGGGCTGGAAACTGAAATGGCCCAGCCCGATTGAACGGGTGTACACGTTCGACGCCCGCAACCGGCTCTACGAGCGCACGATGGAGCAGACCACCACCGCCGAAGCCAACCCGATCATTGTGACCAGCTACGCGATCTGGCGGGTGGGCGATCCGATCAAGTTCCTGGAAAACGTCAACGGCGATTACGCCCAGGCCGAGCGCCACCTCTACAGCCTCCTGGGCAACAGCCAGAACACCGTGGTCGGCCGCCATTCGTTCAGCGATTTTGTCAACGCCGATCCGGATCAGTGCAAGTTCGACCAGATCGAGCAGGAGATGCTCGAGGGGGTGAAGGAGATCGCGCGCGACAAATACGGCATGGAGGTCGTCGCCGTGGGTATCAAGCAACTGGCGATCAACGAGAGCACGACGGCCAAGGTGTTCGACCGTATGAAGAAGGATCGCCAGGGACGGGCGGAGACCATCCGTGGGCAAGGTCGCGCGGAGGCGACGAAGATCGAGAGCGACGCCGAGGCCAAGCGGACCGAACTGTTGGCGATTGTCGAGGCCCAGGCCAAGGCCATCCGCGGTCAGGCCGACGCCGAGGCGGCCCGACATTATGAGAAACTCGAGCAGAACGCCGATCTGGCCATGTTCCTGCGGGACCTGGAAGCCTTGAAGAAGATTCTGCAGGAGCGATCGACCATCGTTCTGGGAACGGACGTGGCGCCGCTTCGCCTGCTGCGGGAGATGCCGGACGTTTCGACCACGTCGTCGCCCAAGAACGACTCGGCCTCCCCCTCCCGGTAACCCTCTTCGCGTGAGATGAGCCGTATGCCCGATCAACCGAACAACGAACCCGTCGAACCGAAGACCTCCGCGACGCAGGAAAGCGGCGAGGTGGTCCTGGATGCGGCCGGCAAGAGCCTGACCGAGGCCCTGCGGGTCAGCTTCGTGATCCTCAAGGTCATCATGGCCGTGCTGATCATCCTCTTCCTGGGATCCGGTCTGTTCACCGTGGGCGAGGATGAGAACGCCATGGTGTTGCGCTTTGGGCGGATTCGCGGAATGGATCGACAGGACCGGGTTCTCGGGCCCGGTTTCGGGTGGGACTTCCCGGCCCCGATCAGCGAGATCGTGCGGATTCCCGTCACGCACCGCCAGACCCTGCGGGTGGAGTCGTTCTGGTACTACATGACCGAGAACGAGAGGCTCCAGGGGGCGTCGCGGTACGCCGGCGCGACGTTGAACCCTCAGCAGGACGGGTACGGCCTGATCCGCAATGATCCCCTCGCCGGCGGCGAGGGGACCGATTACAACATCGTGCACTGCCGCCTCAGTGTGGTCTACCACATTGCGGACATCGAGCCCTTCTTCCAAAACGTCTATTACGAGACGCCGGGACCGGGCCAGGACTTCCTGGACGTGGCCGGTCGCACCGTGGATCCGCTGTTGCGGGCCATGACCGAGGACGCCGTGGTCAAGACGCTGGTCCGCTATACCATTGATCAGGCCCTGACCAGCGCCGGTCAGCTCGGAGAGGAGGTCCGGCACGTTCTAAACGCCAAGCTGGAAGCGATCCAGGCGGGCATCGTCGTGGATCTGGTGAACGTCGAGCAGATCACCTGGCCGCGACAGGTCAACGAGGCGTTTGAAGAGTCGATCCAGGCCCAGCAAACCCGCCGCGAACTGATCCGGGACGCCCAGATACGGGCCGAACAGACACTCAACGAGAGCGGTGGTCCCCAGGCCGTCATGGTGCTGGAGGAGCTCAAGCGGATCGAGGCCGAACGCCAGGCGGCCCAGGAGGCGTTGCAGACCGGCTCGGGCGACGCCGAGGCGGCTCGGGCGAGCTTGCGGGACCTCGAGAATCAGCGCACCGTCCTGTTATCACGGTTGTCCGGCAGGAGCGGCCAGATGATTGCCGAGGCCCGCGCCTACAAGACACAGGTCATCAAGAATGCGCAGGCCAACGCCCAGTATCTGGAGAGCCTGCTGGGTGAGCTGCGGGATCGGCCCGCGCTGGCCCGAGTGGTGCTGGAGCGCATCTATCAGGAGGCGATCGAGGAGGTGCTTCAAGGTGTGGACGAGAAGATCCTTGTGCAGTCGCCCGCGGACGAGATTCGTGTGTTGGTCAATCGGGATCCGAGGATCCCGCAGGAAAAGGAACGGCAGCCCAGGCCCGGCGGGCCGGCCGGTGCGCCGCGGTAAGAGACGGCAACACTGGCGTTTGGCATAACCGGCAACGCGATACGAGAGAAGGCATGGCGCATCAACTGATTGGTGTCAAAGATGTCGAAATGACGGGCGATGCGACGCGGGGTCGCCAGTGGCGGGTCAGCGTGGCCATGTTGGCCACCCTGGCCGGCGGCGTGCTCCTGCTCAATGGCAAGGTCGCTCCGCTGATCTACGGTCCGGATTTCGTGCCGGCGCACTTATGCGCCATGGCCGGGGCGTTGCTGCTGGGGGCGCCGGTCGTCTGGCACGCGCTGCGGTGCATCCTGCACGGGCACATGCACATGGACGAGCTGGTGGCCCTGGCGATCGTGGCCGCGTTTGCCAGCGGGGATTACATCACGGCGGGCGTCGTGGGCTTCATCATGCTGCTCAGCGAACTGATGGAGACGCGAACGGCGCTGGGGGCGCGGGCGTCAATCGAGTCGCTGATCAAGCTGACCCCGACCACGGCCCAGCGGGTGAACCCCGACGGCACCGAGGTGGAGGTCGAGGTCGCGCAGTTGGCGCCGGGCGACGTGGTGCGCGTGCGTCCGGGCGACAACATCCCGGCCGACGGCGAGATTCGCGAGGGGATCAGCACGGTCAACGAGGCGACGATCACGGGCGAGTCGCTGCCGGTCGACAAGGTGCCGGGCATGCAGGTGTTCGCGGGCACGAGCAATCTGACCGGTGCGATGGACATCGTCGTCACCAAGGCCGGCGAGGACACCACGCTGGGCAAGGTCCAGCACCTGATCATGGAGGCCGAGAAGACCCAACTGCCCATCATGCGGATCATCGACAGCCACATCAAGTGGTACGTGCCGACGATGCTCATGATCGCGGGCATCATCTGGTTCTTCACGGGCCAGATCAACAACGCGATCTCGGCGCTGGTGGTGTCCTGTCCGTGCGCGTTGATCCTGGCGACGCCCACGGCGATGGTGGCCGCCCTGAGCGCCGCGGCGCGGGTGGGTATTTTGATCAAGAACGTCAGCCTGCTCGAGATCGCCGGCAAGATCACGGCGATGGTCTTTGACAAGACCGGGACGCTGACGACGGGCCAGCTCTACGTGACCAAGATCGAGCCGGCGCCGGGCGTGGAGCCGGCGGACATGCTCCGTTTGGCCGCCTCGGCCGAGCGATTGAGTAAGCACCCCGCGGCCCGGGCGCTGGTTCAGTTGGCCAAGGAGGCCCGTGTCGCCGTGGTGGAGACCGGCGAGTTTCAGGAAACGCCCGGCAAGGGCGTGACCGCCGTCGTGCAGGGGGCCCGCGTGATGGTCGGGCGGGACCAATTCCTGGCCGAGAACGGGATCGACGTCCACGTCGTCGCCGATCCGGCGCTGCACGAGGAGCAGGGCTTCAGCACGCTGTACGTGGCCCGTGACGGTCAGTGCATCGGCTGGATCGGCTTGCAGGACAAGGCCCGTCCCGAGGCGCAGGCGGCCGTCAAGGAGCTGGGCGAGCTGGGTGTCCGCCGCCTGACGATGCTCACGGGCGACCGCCGCGAGGTGGCCAACCGGATTTCGGCCGAATTGGGCTGTACCGATTACAAGGCCCACTGCCTGCCGCAGGACAAGCTCGCCGTCGTGGAGCGGATCCGCAGCGACGGGCACGCCGTGGCCGTGGTCGGCGACGGCATCAACGATGCGCCGGCCCTGGCGGCGGGGGACCTGGGCATCGCGATGGGGGCCGCGGGCAGCGACGTCGCGATCAATTCCGCGTCGATCGCGCTGATGAGCGACGATCTGCGGCGGCTGCCGTTCCTGATCCGTCTGAGCCGCAAGACGCGAACCGTAATCAACCAGAATCTGTTGTTCGGCATACTGTACATTATTGTCGGGGTTTTCGCCGCCGCGGCCAGTTGGCTCTCGCCGATCCTGGCGGCCGTCGTGCACCTCAGCGGCTCGGTCGTCGTGATCTTCAACAGCGCCCGGCTGGTCCGGTTTGGGGAGCATCTGACCGGCCCGCAGGAGCCGGCGTCCTGACCCCGCGCGGTCCCGAACATGATCATCGTCTGTCGAACGGACCCAATCGGTGAGGCCTGTCGTGGTTGCAGAACAACATGCCATTGAGACGTTTTCGTTGACGAAGGTCTTTCCCGACTGGTGGGGCCGGGCCAAGGTCGTGGCCGTCGACGATCTGAACCTGAAGATCCGCTACAACGAGATCTACGGCTTTCTCGGGCCCAACGGATCGGGCAAGACCACCACGCTCAAGATGCTGCTCAACCTCCTGCATCCGACGCGGGGGTACGCCCTGGTGTTGGGCGGCAGCACCGCCGACCCGGCGGTGTCCCGGCGGATCGGGTACCTGCCTGAGGAGTCGTACCTCTATCCCTATCTCAGCGCCCGCGAGACGCTGGATTTCTACGGTCGGCTGTTCAACCTGCCGGCCCGCGTGCGCGAGAGCCGCATCGAGGCGCTGCTGGAAATGGTCGGCCTGATGGGCATGGCCAACCGGCACGTGGGGACGTTCTCCAAGGGGATGGCCCGGCGGATCGGTCTGGCCCAGGCGCTGATTAATGACCCGGAGCTGCTGATCCTGGATGAGCCGACCAGCGGCATGGACCCGATCGGCACGCGGCAGATCAAGGACCTGCTGCTGCATCTGGCCCGACGGGGCAAGACGATCCTGCTGTGCAGTCACCTGCTGGCCGACGTGGAGGACGTGTGCGACCGGATCGGCATCCTCTATGGGGGCCGCATGCAGGTCGAAGGCGCCGTCGATTCCCTGTTGCAGCAGAGCGATCGCTGTCAGATTCTCAGCGGGCCGCTGAGCCCGCAGACGCTGGACCGTATTCGACAGATCATCGCCGAGGAGCAGACGGATTGCGACATCAGCACCCCGATGGAGCGGCTTGAGCAGTACTTCATTCAGATCGTGACGCGGGCCCAGGCCGAGGCGCGGCCCACCAGCGGTGCGGTCAACACCATGAAGATCGGCGGCTTCCTGGCCGAGGAGGCGGCGCCTCCGGAGCCGGGCGTGCTCGACACGTTGGTCGGCAAGTCCATTGAGCCCGCCGCGGGTGGCGACGTGGAACTGGAATCCGTTCAGGCCGAGCCCGCGCCGCCGGCCGCCACGGAGGAGCCGGAGGACCGGGGTCTGCTCGACGATCTGACCCGACGGGCCGCCACGCTGCCGACAACCGAATCCGAGCCTCCCTCGCCGCAGGAGCCTGGCGAGGAGGAGATGACCGAGCGACCCACGGCCCGGCCGGAGGATCAGCCCGTGGAGACGGTCCGCCAAGATATTCTTGAGGCCCTGACCGGGGGCGCCGGGTCCCAGGCCGCCGACGGCACGACCGAGATGGCCCGTCCGGATGAGCCCGAGGAGGACGAGCGTGCATAGGGTCTGGGCGGTGGCGCGAAACACGATTTCCCAGGGCATCCGCATGCGCGTGGCGGCCGTAGTGATTGTGTTGCTGCTGGTATTGCTTCCGCTGATGGGCCTGACGGCGGTGGGCGACCGGACCCTGCTGGGGCGATTGCAGACGTTTGTGAGCTATGGGCTGTCGCTGACCAGCCTGCTGCTCTGTCTGCTGACCGTGTTCGTGGCGGTGTACACCGTGACCCATGACATCAAGCGGCACCACATCTTCCTCGTGGTCTGCAAGCCGATTCGGCGCTATGAGATCGTCCTCGGCAAGCTGCTGGGTGTGGTCGCTCTCAACGCGATGCTGCTGGCGGCCTTCGGGGCCATTATCTACGGCCTGGCCTGGGTCATGTTCTACACGGCCAACGCGCCGCCGCCGCAGGCGCGCCAGGCCCGCCAGGAGTTTTTCACCGCCCGCGTGCGCCTGGACACCAAGATCGACATGGATCGCCTGCAGACCCAGATCCTGCAAGAGTACAACCGGCTCAAGTTCGAGGGCCGCATCCCCGAGGGGATGACCCGGCAGCGTGCCCTGGGGATACTCCGCAGCGAGGCGCTCAATATCGCCAAATCGGTGCCGCCCGGCTATGCCAAGGAGTGGACGTTTCAGAACGTTCGTGTCAGCGATCCCAACACGCCGTTGTTCGTGCGGTATAAGCTGCGGGCCCTGCCCAGCCCCGTGGACGACCAGGTGTTCAGCCAGTGGCGGGTGGGTGATTTCCGAACGCGGGACGCCGCGGGACGACTGACCGGCGCCGCCGTGCCTCGGTACGTCGCCCGTCGGGACCCCTTGCGGACGTTTGTCGAGCTGTCCGTGCCGAGCAGCGCCGTGGCCGATGACGGATACGTGGCCGTCGCCTACTTCAATGATCCGTCGCGAAACGCCTGCACGGTGATCCCGGAGGAGGTCCAGTTACTCTATCGGTCGGGCACGTTCACGGGCAATTTCCTGCGGGCGCTGCTCATGATCTTCTCGCGGCTGGTGTTTCTGGCCGCCGTGGGCGTGTGCGTGTCCACCTGGCTGTCGTTTCCCGTGGCCATTCTGATCTGCATGGCGGCCTTCGTCACCGGGACGATCAACGGGTTCATCGTCGAGTCCCTGGACTTGCTCGAAGGGCCCCTGTCCCTGCTCTATACATTCACCATCAAACCGTTGCTGTGGCTGCTGCCCAAGTTCGACGGGGACTACAACCCCACCCGTTTCATCGTGGAGGGGCGGGCCATCGGCTGGGGGTTCCTCGGGCAGGTGTACCTGACAACCGGCCTGATCAAGGCCGGACTGTTGGTGCTGCTGGGGGTGCTGATTTTCCACCAACGGGAACTGGCCAAGACGGCCGTATGAGGATCGACGGCGATGCGGTGGCGTGACCGAATCATTGTGGGGGTGGGCCTGCTGGGCGGGCTGGTGTTGCTTTTCACCGCCTCCGGCCTGATGGGCGGTATCCATCAGGCGCGGGAGGAGATGGGCCTGGTGGTCAACGCCCCCCTGGAGAACGCCCCACCGAGTCTGGCCTTCGCCACCGTGGCCATGGGGGCCTTTCGCGGACTGGTCGTGGATGTCCTCTGGATGCGGGCCGACCGCCTTAAGGAAGAGGGTCTGTTCTTTGACGCCCGCCAACTGGCCGACTGGATCACCATCCTGCAGCCTCGATTCGCGGCCGTCTGGGACTTCCAGGCGTGGAACATGGCCTACAACATCTCCGTGGCCGTGCCCGCCGAGCAATGGGAGGAGCGCTGGCGCTGGGTCCGCAACGGCATCGAGATCCTCCGCGACCGCGGCATCCCCACGAACCCGAAGAGCATCCTCCTGTACCGCTCGCTGGCGTGGATCTTCCAGCACAAGATGGGCGACGTCGCGGACGATTGCCATCGGCACTACAAGCGCGAGCTGGCCCTGGACATGCGGCGGTTGTTGGGAAATCCCGAAACCAACGAGACGTTCGAACGGTTGGCGGCCGCGCCGAAGGACCTGGAGACCGTGCTGGCCGATCCGCAGGCGGCCGAGTTTGTCCAGGCGCTGCGCTCCGCTGATCCGTTGCTGGACCAGAAGGACCCGCTCGAGCTGGCCAGGAAGTACCTCGGCTTGAGGGCCGAGCCCCGTCGTTTCAGGCCGGAGGCCTTCGCGGTGATCGACAAGTACCGTGGCACGAACGGTCTTGAGGCGTTCGACGTGTTCGCCCGCGCCACCGTGTTGCGCCAGGAATGGAAGTACGAAATCCCCTTCATGCAGGAGATGAACCGTCGCTACGGGCGGGTGAGCATCGACGACCCGAACGACCGCCAGCCGCTCAACTGGGAGCATCCGGATGCCCACGCGATCTACTGGGCCGAACTGGGCCTGAAACGGGCCGGCAATCCCGATCGCTATTCCATCGACGAGAAGAACACCGATCGCATCGTTTTCCATTCCCTCCAATCGCTGTATCGCACGGGCGACGTGGTGATCTATCCCACCGGCCAGGGACCGGCGACCGTCCTGACCCTGCCCGATCTGCAGATGTTCGATTCGTGCAACGAGGCGTGGAAGAACCGCATCGAGAAATACGAAAGCTTCGAGGGGGGTAATCCCAAAGCCGTCCGCGGTGGGCACCGCAACTTCCTCGAGAACGCGGTCCATTCGTTCTATCGGGCCGGGTACCGCCGCAAGGCCGCGCGCATCTATGCGCAACTTCGCCGCGAGTTCTCCGAGGGCGAGCACCGCAAGGACTTCTCCATGCCGCTGGTGGAGTACGTTCGCGCGCGAATCCGACACGAGCAGGAAAGCAGTATCGGGGACAAGGACGCGACCGAACAGGTCCTGTTGTCGTTGCGTACGGCCTTTTTCTACTACGCGATCCGCAAGGACGATACCGCCGCCGGTTACGAGCGGTGGGCCGAAGAGATTTACCAGGTCTACCAGAAGCGCGGTCAGGAAGAGCCCGGTCGGGTGGGTCTGCCGCCCTTGGCGTTCATCAAGTACCAAGCCTACCGACAATTCATGGAAGATCGTTTCTTCCCGGAGGAGCTGCGGCGGAACCTGCTGTCGCGCATCCAGATCGAGCGGCCCGATCTGTACAAACAGATCGAAGAGCAGCGGCGAAAAGAGGCCGAGCAGGCCCCCGGGGGTGTATCGGGCGCCGTTCGTTGACGGCCCCGGCCGGAGGCCCGGCGGCACGGCCGTTCACCGGGGCCAACGCCCTTCCTGGATGGGTCGCAGCGAGAGCCGTGAGGGGTCGATCACCACGTGCCGGATGCGCTGCCGCCGCCAGGTGTACGTGACGTGTACCTGCCCGTCTCCGGCCTGGATGACCGCCGGGTACGAATACTCCTGACCGGGCGTATTCTCCAGGGTCAATGCCGCCTGCCAGGTCTTGCCGTCATCGCTGACCGCCACGTTGAGCATCTCCCGTCCGCGGGGCCGGTCGCCGCCGCGGAGGGTGTGGTTGTAGACCAGCAAAAACCGCCCATCGTCAAGCGTCACGGCGTCAAAGCCGGCGTTGGGGTTGGGCAGGCTCGTTTCGACAGGCCGGCTCCACGTGATCCCGTCATCACCGGAGGTCATCTCCACAATGCGGCCGCTGCGGCTCCGCATGAGCGCCCGCAGGCGGCCGTCGGAATGCCTGAGTAACGTCGGTTGGATCACACCAAACCGTCGGCCATCGTCGGCCGGGACGATCCGCTGCCAGGTGTGCCCGCCGTCACGACTGCGTTCGAAGTGCACGCGCCAGCCGTCATGCTCCGTGCTGGACCCGCTCAGGATCGTCCCATCAGGCAGTGGGATGGGCTTGTTCTTGATCGGGCCCAGGATGCCATCGGGCAAGCGCTGCGGCGGGCTCCACGTGCGGCCATCGTCGTCGGAGCGCATCACCATGCCCCACCAGCGGCTGGGGCTGGGTCCGACCTTGTAGAACAGCATCACGGGCCCTTGGGCTGGTGCAGAGAGCACCGGGTTCCAGCAGGGATACCGCGTTGATTCAGACATCACGCCCGTGGCGACCTCAACGGGCTTGCCCCAGCCCTCCGGGTCGCAGCGCGACAGCCAGATGCCCACGTCGTTGTGACCCTCGCGCGTGCCGCCGAACCAGGCACAAAGCAGCCCCTCAGCCGTCTCGACGACCGTGGAGGCGTGACACTCCGGGAACGGCGCCTCCTCGAA
>DSDH01000053.1 GCA_011055475.1 Phycisphaerales bacterium
GCCGACGAACGCTCCGCCCACATCGTATTCGGCCTCGCACCACGCCGAACAGCACATCACGGCCTTGCGATCCGCCAGAATCGATTCGGCCATGCGCACCGCTCCCGCGGCCGGCGCGTAGTAGGCGCTGGTGCCCAACCGCTCCACGATCTCCATGCCCCCCTTGCGGGTCCGCTCGATGATCGCCGCGATCCGCGCCGGCTCCATCAGCTCCGTCACCGGAACACCCGCGACCGAGGTGTATCGCGGCAACGGCACCATGTCGTCGCCGTGACCGCCCATCAGGACCGCGTGCACGTCACCGACCCAGACGCCCAGTTCTTCGGCGATGAAATAGGCGTACCGCGCCGCGTCCAGGGCCCCGGCCATACCCAGCACCCGCGTCGCCGCGAAGCCCGTCACGTGCGCCGCGGCATACACCATCGCATCCAGCGGGTTACACACGACGATCACGACCGCTTCGGGGCACCGTCGCCGCACCTCCGCACCGACCGACTGCACAATCGCCGTGTTCTTCGCCAACAGATCATCGCGGCTCATCCCCGCCTTTCGCGGCACGCCGCTGGTGATGATCACCAGGTCGCTCTGGTCCGCCAACGCCCAATCGGCGGTTCCGCGCACCGATCCGCCGAAGGCCTCCACCCCGCCCGACTGGGCCAGGTCCAGCGCTTTGCCCTGGGCCAGGCCCGGCACGACGTCCAACAGCACGATATGCCCCAAGTTCCGATACGCGGCGAGGTGAGCCACCGTGGCCCCCACGTTGCCGGCCCCCACCACCGTGATCTTCTTCGGCATCGGTCCTCTCCTTGCATCTGCCCTTGCCGCCGCGGCCCTGTTCAGGAGCCGACGGCGATCAGTTCCATGAGCAATCGCTCCATCGCGACGGGCACCGTCGTGCGCCCGGTCTTGATCCCGTGATCGATGTGGGCCAGTTGCGCCAGCACCGACCCGATCTGCACCAGCGACAGGCGGCGCGCCTGCTGAAAAAACGCCTCCTGACGCCGCCAGACCTTGAGCCGGGGGGCGATCTGCTGGGGCGATTGCCCCGCGTCCAACAGCGCCCGCGCGGAGAACAGCCGTCGAAAATGGTACGCGAACGCCCCCACCACGGTGTACTCGGCGCTGCGGTCGGCCTCGAACAACCGTCGCAGGCGGCCGATCGCCTCGGTGCGCTGTCCCGCGGTCATGGCCCCAATCACGTCGAACGCCCCGAACACCCGGTTGTGCCCCACCAGGGCCTCGACATCATCGGCGGTGATGGTGCGACGCGAGCCCACATAGACCGCCAGCTTCTCCACCTCCCGGGCGACCCGGCCCGGATCATCGCCCGTCCACTCCACCAACAGCTCGGCCGCCTCCCGCGCCAGCGTCTTGTCGTGCTCCTGTCGGGCGCAGCCCGCCGCCCAGCCGGCCAGCTTCGCCGGTGCGACGGCCCCGGCCTCGATCACGCAATCCGAGCCGGCCAGCTTTTTCGCCAGCCGCGTGCTCTTTGGCCAGGACTTCACCACCAGCAGCAGGACCCCCGTGGCGCTCGGCTCCTCCAGGTATCGCTCCAACGCCTGCCGATGGGCCGAGACAAAGGCATCGGCGTCCCGCAGCACCACCACCCGCCGCGGGGCCAGGAACGGCAACGTGCGCAGTTCGTCCAGCACTTCGGCGACGCCGACCTTGTCGGGATCGGGCTGGTGGAGGCACAGCGCCCTCTCATCCGGCGCCAACCATCCGTCCAGCAACCGTTCCACCTGTCGGCCGACGAGGTACGGATCATCGCCGACGACCACGTACACGCCGCCTGAAGGCTCGGATTGTCTTGCCTGTTTGACCATGACCTTCGGTCGCGGCGACTATTCGGGCTCCTCCGGGGAGGATCCCGACGTCGTCGCCGACTCGTCCGTGTCGTCCGTGTCGTCCGCCTCGTCCGTGTCGTCGGCCCCGTCCTCCGCGATCAGTCGGGCCACCGCCACCAGCTTGTCGCCGGCCCCCAGACGAATCATCCGCACGCCCGCCGTGTTGCGTCCGATCGCCCGGACCTCATCGAGCCCCGTGCGAATGATGAGCCCCTGCGCCGTAATCATCATGATCTCATCATCGTCACGGACCGCCTTGAGCGCGACGACGCGGCCATTCCGCTCGCCGGTCTTGATATTGATCAGGCCCAGGCCGCCCCGCCCCTGCAAGCGGTACTCCTCCAGGTCGGTTCGCTTGCCGTATCCCTTCTCGCACACCGTCAACAGGCTGGCCCCCGGATCGACCTTGACCATATCCACGACCTCGTCGCCCTCGTGCAGGCGGATTCCGATCACGCCGCGGCTGACCCGCCCCATCGAACGCACCTCCGTCTCGCTGAAGCGGATGGCCATCCCCTCGGCCGTGCCCAGAATGATCTCGTCCATCCCGCTGGTGACCACGACGCCGATCACCTCATCGTTCGCGTCCAGCTTGATCGCGATCACACCGCTGCTGCGCGGGTTGCCGTAGGCCGAGAGCACCGTCTTCTTGACCAGCCCGTTCTTTGTGGCCATCGCCAGTTGCTGCTCGTCGAACTGCCGCACGTTGATGATCGAGGCGATCTGTTCGTCCTTCAGATTCAGCAGGTTCACGATATTGCGGCCCCGGCTCTGGCGCGACAGGTTCGGGATGTTGAACACCCGCAGCCAGTGGCAGATGCCCTTGGTGGTGAACACCAGCAGGTAATCGTGCGTGGAGGCGGTGAACATGTGCTCGATGAAGTCGTCTTCCTTGGTCGTCGAGCCGATGATGCCCTTGCCGCCGCGGCCCTGCCGACGATACGTATCGATCGGCATCCGCTTGATGTAGCCCTGGTGGCTGATCATCACCAGCACCTCCTCCTCGGCCACCAGGTCTTCCATGTCAAACGTCGCCGCGTCGGTCTCCACGATGGTCGTCCGTCGCGGATCCCCGTATTTCTCCTTGATCTCGTGGATATCCTCGCGCACCACGTCCAGTTGCAGGTTCCGGTCGGCGAGCAGCGCCTCGTAGCCCGCGATCCGCTCGGCCAGCTCGGCGTACTCCTTGGCCAGCTTCTCGATTTCCAGACCCGTCAGCCGCTGCAATTGCATCGTGAGAATCGCATCCGCCTGCGGCCCGGTCAGGAAGTGCTCGCCCTGACTCTTCTCCGCGACGAACGCCTCCGGCAGGATCCGCCGCAGCGTCGCCACCTCCACGAGCCGAAGCGGCTTGGCCATCAAGGCCAGCTTGGCCGCCGGCGTATCCGGCGACCGCTTGATCAGGTCGATGATCTCGTCGATGTCGCTGACCGCCAGGATCAGGCCTTCCAGGATGTGGGCCCGGTTGCGGCACCGCCGCAGCAGAAACCGCGTCCGCCGCCGGATCACGGTCAGGCGATGATTGATATACAGTTTCAGAAGCTGCTTGATATTCAGCGTCTCGGGGCGGTTGTTCACCAGCGCCACGTTGTTGATCGCGTAGGTGCTCTGCAAAGGCGTATAACGCCACAGCTTGTTGAGCACCACGTTCTCATCGGCGTCCTTCTTCAACTCGACGACGATCCGCAGGCCCTTGCGGTCCGACTCATCCCGCACGTCGGACACCTCGGGCAACTGCCCGCCCCGCACGCCGTCGGCGATTTTCGAGACGATGGTGGTCTTGACCACCATGTAGGGGATCTCGGTGAACACCAGGCTCACCTTGCCCTTCTTGCCCTCCTCGATGGTGTGCTTGGCCCGCACCTTCAGATGGCCCCGTCCGGTCACATAGGCCTCAAGGATGCCCTTTCGCCCACAGATGATGCCGCCGGTGGGGAAGTCCGGCCCCGGCAGCCGCTCCAGGATGTCCTTGAAGCCGCATTCCGGGTCGTCGAGCATCAGCAGCAGCGCATCGCACACCTCGCCGACGTTGTGCGGCGGGATGTTCGTGGCCATGCCCACGGCGATACCGCTGGCCCCGTTGACCAGCAGGTTCGGGAACTTGCCCGGCAGGACCGTCGGCTCCTGTCGCGTCTCATCATAGTTGGGGATGAAATCGACCGTGTCGCGATCAAGATCTTCCAGCAGGTCCATCGCCGCGGCGGTCATCCGGGCCTCGGTGTACCGCATGGCCGCCGGCGGGTCGGCGTCGATGCTGCCGAAGTTGCCCTGCGGATCGACCAGCGTCACCCGCATCGCCCAGTCCTGCCCCAGCCGAACCAGGGTGCCGTAGGTCGCCTGGTCGCCGTGCGGGTGGTAGTTGCCGCTGGTGTCACCGACGATCTTGGCGCACTTGCGGTGTTTGGATCGCGGCCCCAGATTCAGATCGTTCATGGCCACCAGAATCCGCCGCTGGGAGGGTTTCAGACCGTCCCGCACGTCGGGCAGTGCGCGCGAGATGATCACGCTCATGGCGTAATTCAGGTAGGACGTCTTCAGTTCGTCTAAAATCTGAAGGTCTTCAAACCGCTCTTCGGCCGGTTTCTGTGCCTCTGCCATCGCAGTCCCTGCTTCCCAGAATCCTCGTACACACCTTCCGCCCCCGCCGGTAACGCGTCCACAGGAAACCCGGAATGTACACCTGAACCGCGAAAAAGTCAACGATCGGCGCACTTTTGCGCCCCCTCTGCCGACCCTGCCGCCACGGACGGACGGCCAGGACGCTTCCGCAGGATCCGTTATGGGACCGCAACCCGCCCAGCAAAAAAGCTTCGCGGGCCTTCCCACCGTCGGCGCGGGTGCCGGCGGACACCTCGGCCGATCCGTCCAGAGCGCGGCCCACCGACGCGCCGCCACAGCCGCCCGCAAGAACCCCGGCCGAGCACCCCCGCACACCCGTTTATCGGACGGTCTCGACGCGACCACACGCGGCGGCCCGTTTTGCCCGCGGAAGCAACGTTTTCTATGCTTTACTGGTCGTCGCGGTCCGCACGGTGCGGCTGTCATTCCAGACGGGGTGCTAATGCCGTCGCCCCGGCCGGACGACTACCTGGTGGATGACGATAGTGCACCACGGCTGTGTACGTCTCGCCCAAACGGCTGGAAGGCAGGGAAGGAAGCATAAGACGGCGATGTTGAGACTGCTCAAAAAACGCGTCTACCCGATCGGTGTGGACCTCGGCAGCGGCCATCTTCGCATGGCGCAGCTCGGGTTTGATGGAGATCGGATTTATCTGCATGCCGCCATGTGGGCGGCCATCCCCCAGGGCATTCGCGCCGGCAGCCCCGATTGGCAGCGATGGGCCGTGGACACCATCCGACACATGACCCGTGAAGGCGGCTTCAAGGGACGCGTTACCATCAGCGCCCTGCCGAGTCACGCCGTTTTCATCGACCAAGTCCGCATCCCCAAGATGCCCGAGAAGAAAATCGCCCAAGCCGCTCTGAACAAGGTGGCCAAGCGGCTGCCCTTTCCCGCCAGCGAAGCCGCGATCAAACACGTGACCGTCGCCCATCCATCCAGCAACGGCGAGATGGACGTTCTCGTCATGGCCACCGCGCAGCGCCAGATCGACTACCACCTGGCCATTTACGAAAACGCCGGCCTCGAGACCGAGGGCATTTCCGTCTGGCCGCAGGCCCTGATTAACAGCTTCGTGCATTTCTTCAGCCGGCGGGCCGAGGACACCGACATCGTGGCGTTGCTCATGGACATCGGCTCCAACCACACGAACGTGGTGATCTGCCGCCAGGAGGAGCTGTACTTCGCCCGCATGATTCCCCTGGGATTCAATCAGCTTGTGCAGAGCCAGACGATCCAGCAGCTCGTGGCCGAGGTCGACGCCTGCTGTCGGTATTACGATTCGGTCGCCGGCGCCACCCGCATTGGACGCCTGATGTTCCTGGCGGGCCTGGGGATCGACAAGCCGATCTGCGAGCGGGTCGCCCAACTGGCGCAGCGCATGCAGATCTCCGCCCAGATGGGCGACGTGCTTTCGGCCGTGGAACGACGGTCGGGGCTCGATGAACTGATCGACAAACGGGATAACCGCGTCAACTGGTCCACGGCCTTCGGGCTCAGTCTGGCCGGGGCGCAGCGATGACCGCGATTGAGGGAGGTGGCCATGGCCAGAATCGACTTCGTCCCCAATGATTACGTCCAACAGAAGGAGTGCGGACGCGCCAATTTCCTGTATCTGGTGCTGTTCGGCATTCTCATGGGCGCGATCGGCGTGACCTTCTCGATCATCAAGATGCGGCAGCGGGCGGTCGAGTCTCATCTGGCGGCCCTCGAGCAGAAGATGGTCGCCGCCGACACGCAGATCGCACAACTGGACAAGCTCAAACGCAGGACCACCACGATGATGCACTCGATGGTCACCACCGCCGAGTTGCTCGAGCCCGTTCCGCGCAGCGTCGTGCTGGCCTGTCTGACCAACAACCTGCCCGGCGGGGTGTCGCTGCTCGAGCTCGATCTCAAGGAGAAGGACATCGCGCCCGCCGTCCCCAAGGCCACGCCCAAGACCAGCCAGTACCAGAAGGCTCAGGCGGCCCAGAAGCCCGACGCCCTGCAGCCCGGCGAGACGCCGCGCCAGGCTCGAACCCGGACCACCGTCGAGATCAAGGGCATCGCCCCCAGCGATATCGAGGTGGCCACCTACATCGCGCGCCTCGGAACCTCGATCCTCATGAGCGAGGTCGCCCTGGTCGAAAGCCAGGAACACATCATCGACGACGTGCGGTTCCGGGAGTTCAAGCTGACCGCCACCCTCAAGGAGGATATCACACTGACCAAGGAGGACATCGAGAGGATCCGTCGGCCCACGAGTCGGGACACCTGATCGCTGTCTCGCCCCCCTGGAGCCTGCGCTATCGGAAAGGTTGAGTATGTCGAGTGCATCCCGAAAACTGCTGTTCTTCGTACTGCTGGTGGGGATGGCCTACGTCTCCTACGCCTACATGATCAAACCGGCCAACCAGCACCTGAGCGAGGCCCAGGATCAGGTGCAGCAGAAACAGGCCAAGCTGCGCGAACTCGAGCGGGCGACGGCCTCGGCCCAGGACCTGACCCAACAACTGATCAAGGTGGAAGAGGCCATCGCCGTCTTTGAGAGCAAGCTGCCCAGCGAAAGCGAAATCGACACGATCCTCAGCGACATCACCGTTATCGCGCAGCGCAATGGGCTGGCCTCGAAGAAGATCCGCACGCTGAAGATCAAGGAAAAGAGCGGCTGCTTCGAACAGCCCCTGGAGATGGAGCTGGCCGGTAACTTCAACAGCTACTACGCGTTTCTGCTGGAGCTGGAGAAGTTGGATCGGATCACGCGCATCAGCGAGCTGAGTCTCAAGAAGCAGTCCAAAAACGAAGGGCATACGCAAGCCCGTTTCGTGCTGAGCATCTTCTTCCAGAACCGCCGCACGTAAAACCCTAGCCTGGAGTGTGCCATGTTGCCATTCATGCAAGATGATCAAACGCCCGACCGCGGCTCGGCGGCCGAGTTCCGTCCCGCCGCGGCGTCGCCCGCGAACGCCGACGAGCAGATCAGCTCGGACAGCGATTATCTGCTGCCGGCCGAGCACGGCAAGAACGCCCGCCAGAGCACGATCATTCTGGTGGTTTTGTTTGTCCTCGGCGGCCTCGTCGTCTGGTTCATGGTCAAGAAAGTCGGCCCGAAGGCGATTTTCGCCGCGGGGCCCAGCCCGGCCGAGGAACGCCTGGAGCAGTACGTGGACCTGGTCAGCGGCATGGAAGCCGAGTTCAACACCGCCGTCGACGACCTCATGGGCCGCTTCGATCAGTTCTCGAACATCGAGCAGGTCGGGGTCGCCGAGCTGACCAAGAATCCCTTCCGCAGTGACTTGGCGGTGCTGCCCGAGGTGCAACCCGACACCAGCCGCGCCAAGGCCCGCGAAGAGGCCAAGCGCCGCGCCGAGAAGCTCCAGCTCTGGAGCATCATGGCCTCGCCGCAAGGCAATTGCTGCATGATCAACGAGAAAATCGTCTACGTCGGCGACGTGATCGACGGCTTCACCGTCGTCGGGATCGAGGAACGGTTCGTCGATCTCACCCTCAATGGATTCACCTTTCGATTGCAGATGATGGAATGAGACTCTTCGGTAACAACCCCAAGACCAAGGTCCCTCAGGCCGACGCGCCCGGCGGCGATGCGCAGGCATCCGGCGCCGCCGTGGTGGAGCTGGCACCGGGTCTGTGCAACCTGTACTCGCCGGAAACCGCCGAACCCTGTCGGGCCCGTGACCTGGCCGACGTGCTGCTGGAGATGGAGCACATCACCCAGAAGCAATACGACCAGCTCCGACAGGATCAGACCCGGCGGCGCGGCACGGACCTGGATAAGCTCGCCCGCTTCCTCGGGCTCAGCGACGAGGTCATTCTCGAGGCCAAGGCCCGGTTGTACGGGTTCCAGTTCCTTCGCCTGACGGCCGAGCAGGTCGATCGGCAGGCCTTCGAGACGCTGCCCCTGGACTACATCAAGGGTAATCGCATCCTGCCGCTGGCCCTCCGCGAGGAGACCCTGGTCGTCGCCACGAGCGACCCGACCAACGTGTTCGCCCTGGACGACGTCAAGCGCCAGACCGGTCGTCCCGTGGAGGTGGTGGTCTGCACCGCCGCCGACATCGACGCCGTCTGCAACGCCCTGGACGATACCCAGTTCGACTTCGACGCCGACGAGGCCCTCGACATTGAGAACCTCGAGGTCGTCCACGAATCCGAGGAAGACGTGGCCGACCTGGAACGCAGCGCCGGCGCCTCCCCCGTCATCCAGTTCGTCAACCAATTGCTGATTCGAGCGCTGCACGAAGGGGCCAGCGACATCCACGTCGAACCCAAGGAAAAGTGCACCAAGGTCCGATTCCGTATAGACGGCATGTTGTTCGACGCCAAAACCGCCCCGGCCAAGATGCACCCGGCGATCGTGTCCCGGCTGAAGATCATGTCCAACCTGGACATCTCTGAGCGGCGGCTGCCCCAGGACGGGAAGATCCACGTTCGCATCAGCGGTCGCAGCGTGGACCTGCGCGTCTCCGTGCTGCCGGTCACCCAGGGGGAGAAGGTCGTCGTCCGTATTCTCGACAGCAGCTCCATCATGCGCGGGCTGGACAACTCCGGCATGGAGCCCGACGTCATCGAGAAGTTCCGCCAGCAGATCGCCCTGCCCCACGGAATCCTCCTGGTGACCGGTCCGACGGGCTCCGGAAAAAGCACCACGCTGTACTCGGCGCTGGCCGAGCTCAAGAGCGACACGGCCAACATCAGCACGGTGGAGGACCCCGTCGAATACGACCTGGAGTTCTGCAACCAGGTGCAGGTTCACGAGCAGATCGGCATGACCTTCGCCGCGGCGCTGCGCAGCCTGCTGCGACAGGACCCCGACATTATCATGGTCGGCGAAATCCGCGACCAGGAAACCGCCCGGATCGCCGTGCAAGCTGCGCTCACCGGACACCTGGTCCTGTCCACGCTGCACACCAACGACGCCCCCAGCAGCATCTCCCGGCTGGTCAATATCGGCATCGAACCCTACCTGATCGCCGCCTCGCTGAACGGCATCCTGGCCCAGCGCCTCGTGCGGCGCGTCTGCGAGCATTGCAAGGTTCCGTTCACCCCGCCCAAAAGCATCATCAAGACCATCAAGGCCGCGGGCCTCGACCCCACCCGTCTCGTTCACGGCAAGGGCTGCGACCAGTGCCGGGAGAGCGGGTACGCCGGGCGGGCCGGCATTTTCGAACTGCTCGTCATCGACGACGACTACCGCGATATCATCAACCGCGATCCCTCGGTCAACGGGATGCGCAGGGCCTTCCGCGCCAGCGGCGCCGACAGCCTCTTTGAGGACGGCATCAAGAAGGTCGCCCAGGGAGTCACCACCATCGAAGAGGTCCTCCGCGTGACGCAGGCGGCCGCCCCCGATGCGGACGGCACCGTCAAGACCGTGGCCGTCACCGCGCCCGAGAAACCCAAGGCCCCCGAGCCCAAACGCCGCCCCCCCGCCCGACGTCGGGCCGGCGGTGACCCTCAAGATCGTGAGCCCAACACGTCCGACACAACAGGCCGGACCGGCCGAACCGACGGCGGACGCCTCTCTGGAGAATGACCGTTATGATCAACATCAAATCCATGCTGGCCCAGTCCATCGAACACGGCGCCTCCGACGTCCACATCAACGTCGGCATGCCGCCCATCATGCGTATCAATACCGAGCTGATTCTCATGGACCTGCCCGTCGTGTCCGACAAGGACGCCAAGCAGATGGTCCTGGATATGGTCGGCCCCGAGAAGTTGCAGAAGTTCGAGGAAAAGAAGGACCTCGACTTCTCGGCCATGATCGACGACGGCAGCCGATTCCGTGTCAACGCCCATTACCAGCGCGACACGATCGCGATCTCGTTTCGTGTCATCTCGAATCAGATCCCGGAAATCGAAGACCTGCACCTGCCCGATATCGTCCGCGAGCTGACCGATCTGCCCCGCGGCCTGGTGCTGGTCACCGGGCACACGGGGTCGGGTAAAAGCACCAGCCTGGCGGCCATGATCAACGTCATCAACCGCAAGTACCGCAAGCGTATCATCACCCTGGAAGACCCCATCGAGTATCTGCTCGAAAACCGCAGCTCGATGATCGAACAGCGGGAGATCGGCGCCGACTGCCCCAGTTTCGCCAGCGGGCTCAAGCACGTCCTGCGACAGGACCCCGACATCATCCTGGTCGGCGAAATGCGCGACCTGGAGACCACCAGCTCGACCATCACCGCCGCCGAGACCGGACACCTGGTCTTCAGCACCCTGCACACCGTCAATGCGCCGCAGACCGTCGAGCGAATCATCGACATCTACCCGGCCAACCAGCAGAACCAGATCCGCGCCATGCTCGCCAACACCCTGCAGGCGGTCATCTCCCAAACGCTGTTCCGGCGCGTCGATGAGCCCGGCATGGTGCCCTGCACCGAGATCCTGCTGTGCACCTCGGCCGTGCGGAACTGCATCCGCGAGAACCGCGTGTACGAAATCCCCAACATTATCGAAACGTCGCGGCGCATGGGCATGCAGAGCATGGACCACAGCATCGCCGAGAACTACGCCAAGGGCTTCATCGACCGCGAAGAGGCCATCATGCGGTCGAGCAACCCCGGCAAGATGGACAAGATGCTCGCCCCGGCCGGCACGGCCGTGGCCGCCGCCGTTGAATGACCCTCAGAGGAGCCGATGCCATGTCGCTCTTGCAACGCACCATCCAGAACGCTCAGACCACGATGGCCGGCCGCTCGACCGCGCCGGGATCGTCGCGGAGCACCTCCAAGACGCTCACCGACTACCTCGAAAGCGGGCCGAGCCGCAAGGACATCCTGAACTTCACCAACCAGTTGGCCGTCATGGTCCGCGCCGGCATCAGCCTCCAGGACGCCCTGGAGTCCATCGCCTCGCAAATGCAGAAAAAGCGCTTCCGCAAGATCCTCATGGATCTCAAGGAACGCATCGAGGCCGGCCAGAGCTTCTCCCAGGCCCTCGGTGAACACGGGGACGTTTTCAGCGACCTCTATATCAACATGGTCGCCGCCGCGGAGTTGAGCGGATCACTCAGCATGATGCTCCAGCGCCTCGTGGAGTATCTCGATCACGAGGCCGAGACCCGCGCCCAGGTCATCACCGCCATGGTCTATCCGCTCATCATCGCCATCATGGCGGTTTCGGCCACGACCTTTCTGCTGATCTTCGTGCTGCCCCGATTCCTGACCGTCTTCGCGGGCAAGGAGCACCTGCTGCCCGGGCCCACCAAGATCATCATGACCATCAGCGGTTTCATGCGGCATTACTGGTACGTTGTGTTCCCCTCCATCATCGCCGTCATGGGCGCGTTCTGGTACTTCATCCACACCCGCGTCGGCCGTGAATGGTGGGACGCCATGAAGCTGCGCATCCCCCTGCTGCGCCGGGTCTGCAACTGCCTGTATATCACCCGCGGTCTGCACACCATGGGCGTGCTGACCAATGCCGGCGTGCCCATCCTGGACACGATCGCCATCACCGCACGGGTCACGGGCAATCAGCTCTTCGAGCGCATGTGGCAAGGCGTGCATGATGAGGTCCGACAGGGCAAGAAGATCGCCCCCAGCCTGTCGCCCTACGAGCTCATGCCCACCGGCGTGATCCAGATGATCAGCAGCGGCGAGGAATCCGGTACCCTCGCCGAGGTCCTCAAGGACGTCGCCGAGTTCTACAACCGGGAGCTGCGCACCGTCATCAAAACCGTCACCAGCATGATCGAGCCGCTGATGATCGTCGTCATGGGCTTTATCGTCGGCTTCATCGCCATGAGTATCATCCTGCCCATCTTCAAGATGTCCAGCGTCGCCGCGGGGCACTAATCGGGAGGATCGAACGATGCAGAACGATAGACGACGCCAACGCGCAGGCGGGCTGTCGCTCGTCGAGACCCTGGTGGCCATGGTCATCATCGGCCTGACGATCGCTGCGATCGTCGCGGGCACCGCCGCCTTCACGCAGGCCGGCGGCGCCGGGCTGGACCTGTCCACCGCCGAGTTCCTCATCGAGGAAATCCGCGAGCTGACCGCCTCGCTGCCCGTGATCGATCCGGAGAACGGCACGGGTACCTTCGGACCGGAATCCGGCGAGGACACCGTGGCGGCGTACGACGACGTGGACGACTTTGACGGTGCGAGCTTTTCGCCTCCCATCGACATCCACCGCAATCCGCTCCACGAGTTCGCCACGTTCACTCAACGGATCACCGTCGAGAACGTTGACGTGGCCGACCTGACCCAGGTCCGCGGCGACCACACGACCGACTTCGTCCGCGTGACCGTCGAGATCGTCCGCCACGGGCAGGTCATCAGCTCGTGCAGTTGGATACGGACGCGCTCCTAATCGAAAGGACCGGGCCATGCAACCCACCCGACAATCCCGCCGCCGCGCATTCACCCTGGTCGAGGTGATCCTCTCACTGGTCATTCTGGCCATCCTGATGGCCGCCCTGGGGGCGGCCTTCCAGGGCTCGACGAACAGCTACGCCGCCAGTGAAGGGCTGACCGAAATGATCAACACGGCTCGCCAGGCCCTGCTGCGGATCACGGCCGACATCCGAACCGCCCAGGGCGTCGCCCCCATTGACGGCGGCGGCAGCGGCGACATCGACAACCACCAGTGTTCGCTTATCCGGGCCGATGGAACCCACGTGACCTACCATTACAACACGTCCACCGCCGCCTCGTACAATACCGCCCTCGACGACCAGACGCTGTACCTCATCATCAACAGCGGCGCCTCCGCCGGGACGTATCGTCTCTGCGACCACGTGCTCGACATGACGTTTGAACGGGGCACCGACGGGGTGAACGTACGGAACGTCCGTATCGGCATGACGCTCACCGACGACACCGGTCAGCCCCCCCAGACGCTTCACACCGCCGCCGTCGTCCGAACCTTGCCCTGACGGGAATAAGAAAGAGGGTAAGCGTTCACGCGGTTTTGGCCAATTGAATGGTGGGTGGTATCAATGAGGGAACCGGAAGGCCGTCTACATGCCGATGACACGCATTACGCAAGTATTCA
>DSDH01000241.1 GCA_011055475.1 Phycisphaerales bacterium
GGCCGATGCGGTTGGCGTAGCGTCCCACGATCGCGCCGAAATACGGATGCTCGCCGAGGTATCCATCCAGCGTGTCGAACCCCAGAACCACGTCGTCCATCTCGCCGCGGCGATCCGGCACGAACAGATGGGTGATAATCCCGCCGTAGTTGGTGACCTTGACCGTCACACCGTTGGCGTTGGTCAAGGTGAACAGCCACACATCCTGACCGTCGGGGGTCCGGCCGAAGGACTCGCGATTGATCGTCATGGCACCGCCTTTCCCTGAACCACAGCATGTCATCCCGCAGCCTGCGCACAGGCCCATGAGCACCAACGCCACCGTTGTCAGCCATACTTTCATTGTGTCTCCTTTCCACGTTTGTCCGCCCGATCTCATGGCGAACCAAGCCAGCCGATGCGGCATCCTACGCGCCGAGCCGCAGTTCGTCAACCTGCAACCCGGCCATGGCCTGCGCCGGCCAGGCGGATGGGGTTTGAATCGGGGCGGATTTGCGGGTATACTGCCCGCGTTCGCGAGTCCTTACGGATGGAAAGGGAGATACATGAAGCGCACACATCGGAGCCTGTCGGTCGTCGGGTTGGTGCTGTGGATCGGTTCACTGTCGGTCGTCGCGGCCGGGCCCATCACGTTCGGGTCGCTGCTGGAGGAAATGGTCGACAGGGATCGAATCGCTCGGTTCCCCGATCCGGAGTATGCCTGCCGGCAGTTCAGCAGCTATGACCGCGGGATGGTCAGCCCGGAGGATAAGGAGGGCTGGTTCGCCAACGGTGATTTCTCACAGTTTCTCGGCGTCGAGGAACGTGATGGCCGCCGGGAATGGGTCATGATGGACGTCGACGGCCCCGGCTGTATCGTCCGCATCTGGTGCACCGGGCCCAACATGCGCGGCACGCTGCGCATCTACGTGGACGGCCAGGATTCCCCCGTCATCTCCGGCAAGGTGGTCGATCTGATCGGGGGCATCGCCCTGGTCGGTGAGCCGCTCTCGGCGGTGCGGGCCCGTGGGCAGAACCTCTACCTGCCGATCCCGTACGCCCGCCACTGCAAGGTGACCTACGATGGGCCCAATTTCTGGGAGACCCGCAAGAACGAGGACCCGTTCTACTACCAGATCAACTATCGCACGTACGCCCCCGGCACGGCCGTCGAGAGCTTTTCGCCGGCCGTCTTCAAACGCGACCGCCAGGTGTTGCAGCGAGTGCAACGGCTCTTGCTGGCCCCGTGGGAGGCGGTGCCGGCACAGAATGCCGTCCGGACCGAGAGCCTGACCATGAGCAAGGAGGCCTTCCAGCCCCTGGTGATCACGGGCCCCCGGGCGATCTGCCGGATGACGGTACGGCTCGAGGCGGCGGACCTGGAGAAGGCGACGCGGTCCACGGTGCTGGTGATGGAGTGTGACGGCGAGCAGACGGTCTGGGCGCCGGTGGGGGAGTTCTTCGGCAGCGGACTGGGCGTCAATCCCTACCGGGGTTGGTGGCGGACGGTCGCCAGGGATGGGACGATGACGTGCTATTGGCCCATGCCTTTTGAGAAACAATGTACGATCCGGCTGCTGTTCCTGGGCGACCAGCCGGTCCGGGCGACCGTGGGCGTGCAGAGCAAGCCCTGGACGTGGGACAACCGCAGCATGCACTTCCGCGCCAACTGGCACCATCGCTACCCCGTGGCGTCGCAGCCGCACTTTGACTGGAATTACATCACGATCCGGGGTCGGGGCGTGCTCGTCGGCGACACGCTGGCCCTGATGAACGGCGTGATAGGCTGGTGGGGCGAGGGCGATGAGAAGATCTATATCGACGGCGAATCGTTCCCCTCGCACGTCGGCACGGGCACGGAGGACTACTACGGCTACGCATACTGTACCCCGGAGTTCTTCGAGGCGCCGTTCCACGCCCAGCCGCGGGCGGATGGGCCGGGCAATTTCGGCCGCGTGACCAACACCCGCAGCCGCAGCCTGGATGCGATCCCGTTCCACACCTCCCTGCGGTTCGACCTGGAGCTGTGGCACTGGGAAAAGACGACGATGGCCTACGCGACCACGACGTATTGGTACGCCCGGCCGGGCGCGACCTGCAACATCCAGCCCGATCCGGAGGAGGCGGCCAAGGGACCGGCGCCCGTGCCGTCTCTGTGGAAGGATGTGCCCGGAGCCATCGAGGGCGAGGGGCTCAAGGTGCGTCGCGTCACGGGCGGCACGACCGAGGTGCAATTTGCCCCGCAGTTCGGCTGGAGCGGCGGCCGGCAGCTCTGGTGGCGGGATGGCAAGGTGGGCGACACCCTGGAGATCGAGGTGCCTGTGGACAAGGCCGGTCGCCGGGTCCTCAAGGTGCAATTGACCAAGGCGCCGGACTACGGCATCGTGCAATTGAGCTGGGATAGCCGCAAGGTCGTCCCGGCGATTGACTTGTACCACACGGGCGTGGTCACCAGCGGCGAAATCGACCTGGGAACCTTCGCGCTGGAGGCCGGGACCCACGTGCTTGGTGTGGAGATCGTCGGCGCCAACCCCAAGGCGATCGCGCGGCACATGTTCGGATTGGACTATCTCAAGCTGGAAACGCCCGGCGAGTAATGACTTGCGCTCCTCGGCGGGCCAGGGAACGAAGCAGGGCAGGAAAGGCGACCAACATGTCGGCAGGACGATGGATCGTGATTATGTTGTGGAGTATGGCGGCGACGGTCGCGGCTCAGGATACGTGGCGGCTGGCCTCACCCGACGGCCAGGTGACGCTTACGGTACGCTTGGCGGACTTGGGCGGCACGGCCGATTACCCGACCGGCAAGGTGCGGCTCTGTTATATGGTGCGGCACGGCGCGGAGCCCGACGCCGTGACGGTGATGGATTGGTCGCCGCTGGGGATCGTGCGCGACGATGCCTCGTTCGTGGACGACCTGCGGTTTGTCAAGGCCGATGATCCGCGGATCGTGCGGGATGAGTACACGATGACCACGGGCAAACGCAAGGACTGCCTGGACGTGGGCCGCGAACAGGTGTTGCACTTCGCCGCGCCCGCCGGGGCTCGGTTGGAGCTTGTCCTGCGGGCGTACGATGAGGGCGTGGCGTTTCGATACCGCTTTCCCGAAACGGATGCAACGGTCCGCCGGGTCATGAGCGAGGCCACGGGTTTTGCCATCCCCGCCGGGGCCCGGTGCTGGATGATGCCGTACGACAAGCCCGGCACGTACACGCCGGCCTATGAAGTCTATTATCAAAGCGATATCGCCCCCGGCACGCCCTCGCCGAATCCAACGGGCTGGGCCTTGCCGGCACTATACCACGTGGGTGATGGCCGCGCCTGGGCGCTGATCACCGAGTCGGGCCTGGAGGCGAGCTACTTTGGGGCGCGCCTGGAGAGCGCCGCGCCGCATGGGGTTTACCGCATCCGCATGCCGGACCCGGCCGACGGCAACGGCACGGGCGATCTTGAGCCCACCTCGTCGCTGCCGTGGGCGACGCCCTGGCGGCTCATCCTCATTGGCCGGGGCCTGGGCCCGATCGTCGAATCGACGCTGGTCACGTCGCTGGCCCGGCCATCCATCGTCGAGAAGACCGACTGGATTCGCCCCGGCCGCGTCGCCTGGAGCTGGTGGAGCGATCAGGACAGCCCGCAGGACCACGACAAGCTCAAGAAGTTCATCGACCTGGCCGCCGAGATGAAATGGGAGTACACGCTGATCGACGCCAACTGGACGATCATGAAGCACGGGACCGTCGATGATCTGATCACGTACGCCAAGCGCCGGAATGTGGGTGTCCTGCTGTGGTACAACTCCGGCGGGCCGCACAACATTGTCTCCGAGCGGCCACGCGGCATGATGTACTTCCCCTCGATCCGGCAGCAGGAGCTCAAGCGGCTGGCCGAGTGGGGCGTCAAGGGCGTAAAGGTGGACTTTTTCCAGAGCGACAAGCAGAACATCATCGGCCTGTATCACGAGATCTGCCGCGATGCCGCCGAGGCCAAGATCATGGTCAACTTTCACGGCTGCACGATCCCCCGCGGCTGGCAGCGGACGTATCCGCACCTGATGACGATGGAGGCCGTCCGGGGCGAGGAGTGCTATATCTTCGACCCCGACTACCCCGATCGCGCCCCGGCGTACAACACGATTATGCCGTTTACCCGCAACGCCATCGGCTCGATGGACTACACGCCCGTGGCGTTCACGGACAACCGCTACCCGCACCGGACCACCTATGGGCATGAGCTGGCCCTGACGGTCGTGTTCGAGTCCGGCTGGTTGCACTTTGCCGATTCGGTCGAGTCCTATCGCTCGCTGCCGCGCGCCGTGAAGGACTACCTCAAGGAGGTGCCCGTCGCCTGGGACCAGACGCGGTTCATCGCAGGCCACCCCGGCCGCCACGTGGTGATTGCCCGGCGAAAGGGCGAGGCGTGGTACGTCGGCGGGATCAACGGCTCGGCGGACGAGACGACGGTCCACGTGCCGCTGTCGTTCCTCCCGGCCAGCAAGTTCAAAATGGTCCGCATCACCGATGGCCGCTCCGACCGCGAGTTCCGCTCGGACAACGAAACCGTCACCGCCGACCAGACTGTGACAATCCCCCTGCGCCCCTTCGGGGGCTTCGTCCTGCGCTTCTCCCAGGGGTGGTTCTAGCAGACTGTTGAAGAAGGGTGTCACCCCGGACTTGATCCGGGGTCCACGCTGGACGTGTGGGTCACGCTCCACACTCAGAACGTAGATGTACATTCCAGTTGGGTTGGGATAGGCGCTGGCGGAAACCCAGTCATGTGGTTGTGGCCGGATCGCGTTGCTGGACCCCCGTCCGCCAAGACGCATCGTTGACCTGCGCGGGGGTGACAAACGCGAAGGTCTGAACACCGTGTCCGGGTGGCATGCCCACGGCCCGTCCCACACGGCGGGGCTGGCGTGGGCATGTTCCGACGCTTTGCATCGCTGCCCCGTCGATTCGGTAAACGCAGAATCGCCAGGATTCCTTCTCCCGCAGGTGAACAATGGGCGGCCCGGTACAGGTTCATGAATGACACGGGGCCATCGTCCCTGTAGAATGGATGCCGCTCGCTTTGCATCGCGTGTGGACGTTTTTCTATCTGCGGAGGACAGTCATGAAGGCAAGAGCGATTCTCATTCTGGTGGTGTTCGTGGTGTCGATGGCGCACGGGCGGGAGTATCACGTCGCCGTCGGCGGGGATGATGGCCGCCCGGGGACGGAGAATGCCCCGCTGCGGACGATCTCGGCAGCGGCCCGGTGGGCGCAACCGGGCGATGTGATCACCGTGCACGCGGGGGTCTATCGCGAGCGGATCACACCGCCCCGCGGCGGCACCTCCGACGACCGGCGCATCATCTACCGGGCCGCACCCGGCGAGACGGCCATCATAAAGGGCTCGGAAGTCGTCAAGGGTTGGCAAAAGGTCCAGCACGACACGTGGAAGGTCACGCTGCCCAACCGCTTCTTCGGCGACTTCAACCCCTACAGCGATGTGATCGCCGGCGACTGGTTCAACCCGCGGGGCCGTGTCCACCACACGGGCGCGGTCTATATGAACGGCCACTGGCTGATCGAAGCGACCAAGCTGGAGGAGGCGCTCGCCCCCGTCTCGCAGGCCCCGGCGTGGCTGGCCCAGGGCGGGCAATACCTGCTGAACGTGGCCTGGCTGCGGCCGGAGCGCGACTCGGACGGCGCTGAGCGAACGCCGGCGGCGGACTTTGCCGCGCAGCAGGGCATCCAGACCGCCGCCTGCTCGGAGGGAGGCCAGTGCATCGGCTGGATCGAGCACGGCGACTGGGTGCGGTACAAGGACGTGGACCTGGGGCGGCAGGCCGACGGCATCGAGCTCCGCGCCGCCTCCGAGACCAGCGGCGGGATCATCGAGATTCGGCTGGATGGCCCGGATGGCGAGCTGCTGGGGACGTGCCCGGTGCCCAACACGGGCGGCTGGCAGTCCTGGGCCTCGTTCCACGCGAAGATCAAGCCCACCGGCGGCGTGCAGACGCTGTGCCTGGTGTTCAAGGACCCCGGATTCGATCCGCCGGATACCGGCCTGTGGTTCGCCCGCGTGGATGACTCGAACACCACGATCTGGGCGCAGTTCCCGGGCGTCAATCCCAACGACGCCGAGGCGGAGATCAACGTCCGCCGGGCGGTGTTCTACCCCGACAAACCGGGCATCAACTTCATCACCGTGCGCGGGTTTACGATGATGCACGCGGCGACGCCTTGGGCCCCGCCGACCGCCGAGCAGATCGGCCTGATCGGCACGCATTGGAGCAAGGGCTGGATCATCGAGGACAACGACATCCGCTATTCCACGTGCGTGGGCGTCACGCTCGGCAAGTACGGCGACCGGTGGGACAATACCTCGCAGAACACCGCCGAGGGTTACGTCCTGACGATCGAGCGGGCCCTGGCCAACGGCTGGTCGCGGGAGAACATCGGCCATCATCTCGTCCGCAACAACCGCATCTCGCATTGCGAACAGGCGGGCCTGGTCGGCAGCCTGGGGGCGGTCTTCAGCACCATCACCGGCAACGACATCCACGACATCCACGTGCGGCGTCTGTTCACGGGCGCCGAGATGGCCGGGATCAAGATCCACGCCGCGATCGACACCGAGATCAGCCACAATCACATTCACCGTACCTGCCGGGGCATCTGGCTGGATTGGATGGCCCAGGGCACGCGGGTGACGCGTAACGTGCTGCACGACAACACGGGCGGCGAGGACCTGTTCGTGGAGGTCAACCACGGCCCGTTCATGGTGGAGCACAATCTGTTTCTCTCGCCGGTGGCGCTGCTGGATATGTCGCAGGGGGGCGCCTACGTGCACAACCTTTTCGCCGGTCGCATCGTGCCGCGCCCGGAGCGGGGCCGGGAGACGCCGTTCCATGCGCCGCACAGCACGGAGGTGGCGGGCCTGCGGAACATCCCCGGCGGCGACCATCGCTTCTTCAATAACCTGTTCGTCGGCGGCGACGGCCTGGCCCCTTACGACAACGCCGCCCAGCCCGTGTTCATGGCCGGCAACGTGTTCCTCAAGGGCGCCCGGCCGTCTGAACATGAAGAGAATCCGATGGTCCAACCGGACTTCGATCCGGCGATTGAGCGGACGACCGAGAACGACGGCGTCTATTTCAAGATCACGCTCGATGAGAGCTGGGCCGAGATTGGACACCCACTGGTCACCAGTGAACTGCTCGGCCGGGCGCGGGTCCCCGGCTTGCCCTACGAGCAGCCCGACGGCACGCCATACCGGATCGACACCGATTATCTTGGTAAGCCAAGAGACGATGCAGCCCATCCGTTCCCCGGCCCCTTCGAGTTGCCGCAGGGCGGCCGGCACGTCCTGAAGCTATGGCCACCGGCAGGGGCCGGCGGTTAGTGCAATAGACCGAATGTTCTTTTCATCGGCTATGGCCGACGGAATGAAAGGGCCACCATGCGGGTCCTGTCGTGGCCGGCGTCCTATAACGTTTCATTGCTGCTGAACCAGGCGGTCGGAAGCCACCCCCAGGGGCCGAACCCGCCCATTTTCCGTAAAACTGACATCCCTTCCGGCCGATACCGGCCCCATCGCCCCCTTTTCGGGCAAGTTGATGGGACCGCGGATGCCGTTGGACGCAGAAAAGAGCCTGGGCCGCCGATTGCTGGATGAGCTGACCGGTTTCCTTCCGGATGATGGTCCGGTTCTGGTCGTGCGTGATGCCGAGGGCCAGTACCGGGCGGCCGATGGCGATCGGATCGACGTGGAGGCCTGGCGGGAGTGTTTCGAGGGCCTCCACGAGCAGACGTGCGACGGGTGGGAGCCTGCGACGGCCCAGCGCAAGGGCGGCTACGTGATTGCGCTGCAGGTGGGCATGGATGTGGAGGACACAACGACGGTCTTCCTGGTCCTGGAGGGGTACTCGCAGCACACGGCCACGGCGAACATGGGGCTCATCGAAATGCTCCTGAGCCAGATTCAGGTGATCTGCAGTCTGCTGCTGCGGACCGGCCAGTTGGAGCGATTTCTGCGTTTCGGCGGCCGTATTGGACGGTCCAGCGTCCCCTCTCAGGCAGGGTAGAGCGGGTTCTAATGGGCCCAGGGGCTCCAGAACCGCGGGCTTCATGCCACGTAAGTGTTTTTCTCAGAAGGCCTTAGCCGTATTATGGCCGCTCGGTCAGTCCCGCTCGCCAGAGAATCCGGGCACGGTTTTCATACGAAAACCTCCTGAGGCCGCGTTATAATAATGGTGACGCGAGGGGATGCATGATCCAGCCCGGAGAACGGGATGCAGCAGGACCGATTCTTGGTGGAACGGCTGAAGCGCGGGGATGCGCAGGCGCTGTGCTGTATCTATGACAAATACGGGTCCGCCTTGTTGGCGCTGGGCACGAAGTTGCTGGGCGAGCGGGCCGCCGCCGAGGATGTTTTGCATGATGTCTTCCTGGCCTTCGCCGAGCACATCCAGCGGTTTGAGTTGACGGGCAGCCTTCGCAGCTACCTGGCGAAGTGCGTCGCCAACCGGTCGCGTGACCGGTTCCGTCGTCGTCATAAAACGGTGTTTTTGGGTGATGGCATTCCGACGGTGATCAGTCCGCAGCCGGGACCCGAGGAGGTGGCCGAGCAGGACGATGAGGTCCGGCGGGTCGGCCGGGCCCTGGATGCCTTGCCGTATGAGCAACGGGAGGTGGTGCTGCTGCGAACCCATGGCGGCATGAAGTTCCGGCAGATCGCCGCGGTGCAGGGCGTGTCGGTGAACACCGCTCAAGGGCGGTATCGGTATGCGATGGAGAAGTTGAGGGCGCTTTTGGATGTTGAGGCGGACCATGCGAGGTGTACGGGATATCGAACGGTTGGTTAGCCGGTTTCGCCTCCCGGCCGACCCCGGCAGTCGGCGGCGGATCTTGTCGGACGCCATACGGGCCATTGAACGTCTGCAACCCGGCGTGGAAGGGCATCGAGGGGCCCGGGTGCTTTTCGGCCCCTTGGTTCCGGCACATCTGCTCAAGATGGCGGGACTGGCGGCCCTGGTGACGGTGACCGTGATGGCGGCGCAGTACCTGTTGTTTCTTCTGCAGTTGCGGCTGGAGTACCCCTACTCCTTTTGAACAGGACGGACCGGCCGGGTGACTCAGGGGACCGACGGGAGTGTACGGCGTCTGCTTCATGTGGGGAGGGGGTCTTGCAGTGTCTTCGCCCCTGTCGTCTGCCACGGCGCTTTGTTTCGGATGCGATTTGCATGCGCGGCAAGTCGTGCTATAATCCCGGCTCTATACTCATGCAACAGGAGCAACGTGACAACGAGGACGAGCGTTGAGATTTGAGGTATACAAGCAGGGCCGTCTGTGTGATGCGTTTACCTTGGCTGGAACGTACATGTTCGGGGCCGACACGATCCCATTGCATGCCACCGAGCGTATCCGGTTTGCCAAGGGACAAATCGAGTGCAAGCGACGCAGTCACGACGCCGCGGGGTTGGCGCTGCTCTGGCCGGTCGAGGGGCTGGGGCAGCTTCTGCTGCCGACGACGCGGCTGCCCGAACGCACGCGACCCTATGTGCTGAACGTGGAGCTGGCCCGGGCCAAGCTGATGCAGATCACGCTCAAGCGCGAGGATTGGTCGCTGTTTGAGGAAGACCAGGATCTGCTCGCGTTGTCCCAGGAGGCCCGCTCGCTGTTTATCGGGTCGTTGGAGCACATCGGCAACCCGGCGCGGGCATCGGTCCTGGCCGATGAGTCACTCGCCAAGGCGCTGGATTATGCGGAGAAGCTGGCGGCCTATCAGGCCGAGCAGGCGTTCACGGTCCGCTGCAAGAACCGCAGTCTGGGGCGGCACTGCCTCGGCTGCCGCGTGGACCCGGCCCTGATCGACAACGAGGTCTACTGCAAGTGGCTCTTCGACATGTTTGGCTTCGTCACCGTCCCCGTCAACTGGGCCCGGATCGAGCCCGAACGGGGGCAATACGACTTCGCCGAGCTAGACCACTGCCTGGAGCGTCTGGCCTCCAAGCGTCTGGCGGTCTGTGCCGGGCCGCTGTTGCATTTCACCGAGGAGGCCCTGCCGAGCTGGCTGCTGCACAGCCGCTGGCCCTTCGAGAAGATCCGCGAGACCGCCTACGGGTTCGTCTCGAAGCTGGTCTCGCGGTATGGCCGGCTCATCCATGCCTGGCGATTGATCAGCGGGATGAACGCGGACAATCACTTCGGGTTCAGCTTTGAGCAGGCGATTGAAATGACGCGGACGGCCGCCTTGGCCGCCCGCAGCGCCGACGTCAAGAGCCGCAAGCTGATCGAGATTCTCTATCCGTGGGGCGAGTACTACGCCCACGACCGTAACACGATCCCCCCGCTGGTGTACGCGGACATGGTGATCCAGAGCGGCATCAGCTTCGACGCCTTCGGCATCGAGATGCACTTCGGCAAAGATCGTCCGGGTATGCACTTGCGCGACATGATGCAGATCTCGGCGCGGTTGGATTGCTTCGCCCAGGTCGTCAAACCGGTTCACATTACGGGCGTGGTTGTCCCCGATCGCCTGAACGGCGGTGAGCAGGACGACCGGGCCGGTATCTGGCATCGTCCGTGGGACCCGGACGTACAGGGCGAGTGGGTCGAGCAGTTCTACCGCATCGCCCTGGCCAAGCCGTTCGTGCAGTCGGTGACGTATTCCCAGTTGAGCGACGGCTCGTGCCTGGACCTCGCGGGGGGTGGTTTACTGACGCGGCAGTTTGAGCCGAAGCGGGCCTTTCTGGCCCTGGCGCGGCTCCAGAAGGCGATTCTTCGCAAGTAGGGGCGTGCATGTGGGTCGCGCGGCGTCCAGCCAGCAAGAGACACCCACGCCCACGGACGCGTGGTCCCGGTCCGTCGGCCGGGCGGCGCAGCGGGTCAGTCTGGCGATCGCGTTTTCCCTTGTCGCGATGTGGGGGATGTGTTACGGTCTGCGCGGGCCGGGGTCGCTGCGGGTGGCCGAGCGGATCGACCCGAATCGGGCCTGTGCCGCGAGTCTGATGCGGTTGCCGGGGATCGGGCCGAGCCGTGCGGCCGCGATCTGTGCCCGGCGGGCGCAGCTCCACGCGGCGGGGGCGGCGTTTCGGCGGGCCTCCGACCTGGAGGCCGTGCCCGGGATCGGGCCCAAGACGGTCGAGGCGATCCGTCCGTGGATCGAGTTACCCTCCATCGCGAGCGAACAGACAGGGAGCGACAACCAGGATGGCCGATTGGCAGATCAGTAAACCGCTGGGGCAGTGTTACGGCACGAACCAACCCTTCGAGGTGGGCCAGGAGTACTACGCCGCCTTGGTGGAAACCGACGAGGGGTTGGAGCGTCGCGACTTCAGTTGCGCGTATTGGCAAGAGGCCCAACCGCCGGTGTACTGCTTTTGGAAGAGCCGCATGCCCGAAGAGGGCGGCAAAAAGCGGCTGCTGGTCGATGATGAGATGCTCATGGCGTTCTTCGACCGGCTGGCGGAGGAGACCGAGACCGAGAAGGTGCAGTTTCGGTTCGTTTTGACGCTGATCCTGATGCGAAAACGACGGCTCAAGTACGACGCCAGCCGCACGGACGAACAGGAGCGCGAAGTCTGGACGCTGGGCGTCACGGGGCAGGACCGTCAGGTCGAGGTGGTCAACCCCCACCTCACGGAAGACCAGATCGAGCAGTTGTCCGGACAGGTCGGCCAGATTCTTCAGGTGGATTTGTGAGATGACAAAGCACAGCGGAGCATGGATGATCGGGGGGGTCGGTCTGGCGGGCCTGTTGCTGGTTCTGGCGGGGTGTACGGCGCCGCCGCAGGAGCCCCGAAAGCCGATACCCGGCAAGGCGACGATCGACGAAGCGGTCGCCGCGCTCCAGGCCCGACGGGTCGCTCTCGTTCCTCTGCGGTCAGGGGGACAGTGCCGGATCAAGTGGTGGGACGACGAGAATAAGGTCCACGAAGAAAGCTGCTCCATCGAGCTTCGGGTGTGCCCGCCACAGCGGGTGTTTCTCGTGGGCAACGGCCTGCTTGGCGAGATGATCCGTCTGGGGGCCGATGAGAACGCGTTCTACCTGCGGGTCAAGCCCAAGGAGGTCAGTGCATACTGGGGCGGCCGGCGCGATCAATTGGCCGCGTGCGGGCAGACGTTGTGGATCAATCCGGATAACCTCCTCGAGGCCTTGGGCGTGGTGCAGGTCGACCGATCGTGGATTCTGCAGCACGAGAACGGCACCGATGTCCTGACGCGGCTCAGTCCGGACGGCCGCCTGGCCAAGCAGATCATGATCGACTGCGGGGGTTACCGGGTTCGCCGGATCGACTACCACGCGCCGGGTGGGGCCCTGACGGCGACGATCGAGATGAACGACTATGAGACGATCGATGGCGGTGTGGTGGTCCCCACGTGGTTGCAGATGACCGTCTATCGCGCGGAGGGCAAGCACGCGGTGGTCACGCTGGATCTGTCGGGCGTGCGGCGATTTGAGCCCACCGACGCGCAGAAGGAGAAGTTGTTTCGGCCCGCCGACACGCGGGGATTCAAGCACGTCTATCGGCTCGATGAGCATTGCCGGTTCGTGCCGCAACCGACGGCGGATGAGGAGTAAGCGATGGCCCGGCCAGGATTGATCGAACGGCTTGAGCAGGGGGTGTTCGTGCTCGACGGCGCGATGGGCACGCAACTGA
Organism: Phycisphaerales bacterium; assembly: GCA_011055475.1. GTDB lineage: Bacteria > Planctomycetota > Phycisphaerae > Sedimentisphaerales > Anaerohalosphaeraceae > DSDH01. The sequence continues at coordinate 12,626 of DSDH01000241.1, forward strand.
TCGCCGCGGGCGTGGCTCCGGGCGGCTGCAACGAGGCCCTCAACCTCGACGCGCCCGAGCAGATCGTCGCGGTCCATACGCGCTACCTGCAAGCCGGCAGCGACGCGGTGCTGACCAACACCTTCGGCGGCAACGCGTACAGTCTGCGCCGGCACGGACGCGGCGGGCAGGTCCGCGAGATCAACCGAGCCGCCGCCGAGTTGGCCCGTCGGGCCGCCGGACCCGACCGGTACGTGTTGGGCGACGTGGGGCCGACGGGCGATTTCCTCAAACCCCTGGGCTCGCTCGATCCGGATGACCTGCGGGCCGCGTTCGCCGAGCAGGTTCGTGGCCTGTGCGATGGTGGGGTCGATGGGATTCTCATCGAGACGATGACCGCCGTGGACGAGGCGGTGGCGGCGGTCGAGGCGGCCCGGTCGGTGACCTCGTTGCCGGTTTTCGCCTCGTTCGCCTTTGACCCTGCCGGGTCGGGCTTTCGCACGATGATGGGCGTCGATCCGGCGGGGGCGTGGGCGGCATTGGCCGGACGGGGCCTGACCGGTGTGGGGTTCAACTGCGGCACGCTTGCGATGGAGCAGTACGTCGCCCTGGCCCGGGCATGGGTGGAAGCCGCCGCGGACGCCGAAGGGCTGTTCTTGTTGGCCGAACCGAACGCGGGCCGGCCCGACCTCGAGGATGGCCAGGCTGTGTATCGGCTGTCGCCGGAGGACTTCGCCGCGGCCGTGGCGCGGATAC
>DSDH01000244.1 GCA_011055475.1 Phycisphaerales bacterium
ACCCTGCGGGTTGCCCGTCAGGACCTGCCGGCCGTCCACAAACAGGTCATGGCGGGTGACGTTGTCCACGGGCATGACCATCCGGTACCACGTGTCCGGCGCCGTGACGAAGCCGGTCTGCCTGGAGTAACCGACCGCCGCAATGCCGATCGCCCCGTCGCTGGCGTGCACCGTCCAGTCCGAATCATCCGAGTTGGCCGGATCGGTCTGGAAGAAGTCCACGAACTTGCCCACGCTGCCGGCCGGATAGCGGAAGTCCACCAGCAGCGTCCATTCGTTGACCTTCTCGCCCCCGCCGTTCGGCGCCATGCCGTGCGGGCAGATGAAGTGACTGCCCACGCCGATCTGCACGGCGGTATCCTCCTCATCGAGCCCCTCCGCCGGCTGCACGGTTCCCACCAGAACCAGATCTGGGCCCCGAGTCGCCGTGTTCGGATCGGCGGGGTCAAAGTCCCAGATTCCCACCGGCTCGCGGACGGCCGCCTGGGCGATGCCCACGGACGCGAGCACCATCAATGTATTCTTAATCATCTTCATCCCGTGCCTCCTTCATTCATGTGAGGTGGTAAAAAGGTTGCAGACCGTGCACTCTCTGCTCATCACGACGGACGCCCCTCCTCTGCGATGCTGCAATCTGTCATGCCTCACGGCCGGCGCCTCGGCGCTCAATCGTCGATAACCGCGTACCTTTCCGAGTCCTCGCGATGGACCGTCTCCACGTGCCCATCGACAAACACGGCGTTCACCACGCCCGTCTCCAAATGCGGATCCTTGGCCTTGTGGAAGGTGCCGAAGCAGTCCCACGGCGTCACGCCGGATCGGCTGTGCCCGCCGTCGATCACGCATAACGCCGTGTCGTTAAACACGAAGGTGCACCACCCGGGCGTCAGCCACAGATTCTCTTCGCTGAAGAAGAACACCTGAGATTGATTCCGGATTTCCGTCACCCGCCGCTCGCTCAGGTGCTCGTTCATGGAATAGCTGTAATTGGGCACGATAGGGATCGATTCGTGATGCTGCGGATGCTGGTCGCCGAAGCGGCGGGCAACCTCGATGAACTTCGGGCAGATCTGCACCTGTTTCATCTCGAGGTAGGGCCACAACGGGCCCGCATACTGCGGGTTTCGCGTCAGGTCGAAACGCGGGTTGTGCCAGCGGCAGTATCGGTGCGGTTCGGCCTCCGGGTACAGATCATCGGCGGGGTACTCGCCATGCCGGTTGTAGAAACTGGTCCACGCATTGGGCATGGTCTCTTGATTGTCGGAGGCATACATCGCGGCGACCATGCCGTAATTCCTCAGGTTGTTCTTGCAAAGCACGAATCGCACCTGCTCCTTGGCCTTCTGCATCGCAGGGATAACGATGGCCAGGAGAAGGCCGATGATGACGATCACCACGAGCAACTCAATGAGGGTAAACCCGGGACCCGATCGGCGGTGCGGCGATGCTTTCATCGGACAGGATTGGATGGCCTCACGCGCGAATAGCCTCACCGACGCGAACACCTCCCGTGAAAAGCGGCTTTCGCGTCCGATCCTCCGTGCCAGGCCTGCCTCATGCCGATAGAGCTTCATGACCACCCTTGTCCCGCCTTATCTGCCCCCCGCACGATGACCCGACGGCGACCCCGGTTCAGGGTCACAAAAGTCCCACTCATTGCGGGCAGTATTATAGCATCCCCGTTCTAACCTTGTCAAGCTTGCGGTTGGTTAGTATTGCGTGTGGATTCCGGTCATCACCGGGTTTATGTTCGTCCTGTCAGAGTCCGCCGACCAGCGTCTCCGACCGGACGGTTCGGGCTCAGCAGCCCTCGGTTTGCTGATCGCGCCGATGAACCTGCCCGGGCGGCGGGTCACATCGTTGTCAACCGGACAAGCAAGGCACCTCAAGGCATGGGCCGCATGTGCCCCAACCAGTCCTGGATGAATTGCAGCAGGTCGTCCAGGTCGACCAGGCCGTTGGGTGGAGCGGCCACGTCGGCCTGGTCATCATAGGCAGGATCGGCCATCTCGCTGAGCCATGCCCTGCTGAGAAGCTCCCAATCGAACAAATCCACGAGCCCATCCCGATTGACGTCCCCACAGGCGTAGGCCCGCCGGCCGGGTGTCGGCTCGGCCCGCCGCCATGATGCAGGGTCATTGCCGGATAACCCGCCCGCGCATCGTTGCAGCACCGGCCTGGCCGGCTCGTACACCTGTGGCCAGGGCGCCCGGTCGAAGTAGTACACCTCATCGCTGATGATCCACGATACCTCCTGGCCCAGTACATCCGGCGCCTGCGGCCTTTCCAGGGCGACCCGGCCCGTCGGCGCGGTCAACGCCCCGCGCCAGGGCCCCACGACATCACCCCCCGGCACGAGCCCCGCCAGATCGTAGGCCTGCTCGAACGCCGCCAACGATGCCAGATCCGCCGCCGGATCGAACCCCACCACCAGCAGCCGGGCGTAAGGCCCCAGGACAACGCCGGCCGGAAACGTGAACTCGACCGATCCATCCAGTCGCCGGCGACCCGCGGCGTCCTCCAGCGCCAGCGGCTCGTCCGTAGCGTTGTAGATCTCCACATACTCCAGTCCCGGCGCCGCGGCGGCCGATGTGGACATCACCTCGCTGATGATCGCATCCCGCACCGGTTCTGTGTTCGGGGCGTCCCGACTGGGGGTCAGAGCCTGCCAGAAACCCACCCCATCCGGATAGCGCCCCAGTGAGACCGCGTTCGGCTGGCCCTTGAAGACGATCGCGTCCACGATGCGATCCATGCCGTCGCCGGGCAGATGCGACAGGTAGACCGCCTCGCCGGCCTTGTCCAGACCGAACCCCTCTGTGACGGGATTGTGGAAGTCACTGGCTTCATCAAACGATACGTATTCACCGGGCCCGATCACCCTCGGCGGCAATGCCCACTTGCGCAGCTCGGCGATGTCGTCGCTCAAGTACCAGGTGCCATCCACCTGGATCGGCCCATCGCCGGCGTTGTACAGTTCTATCCAGTCATTCGAATCGTGCGGCGGCACATCGTAGTCCGTGTGGGCCATCACCTCATTGAGCACCGGTCCATCGGGCGGCAAGGGATCGGCCGTCCCCGGAGAGCCCAGGATATAGGTTCCCGCCCGCCAGTTGCCCCCGTAGTCGAGCGAGCCTTCGGGCTGATCCGGCATGGCCCGCTCCAGGGGAACCAGCGCGTGGCCGCCGCCATCCGCCGCGGCTGGCCAACCCCGCCCATCATCGTAGGTGAACGACAAAATTGGGGCGCCGAATCGACCCTCGATGCGCACGGTCTCGCCATCGTTGGCCAGAGCGCCCCTATACTGGCCCGCCACCGGAATCGCCGGGCCATAACGTTGCCGAAAGGCGTCGACGTTCTTGACCACGACGACGAACGCCCCCGGCGCGAGGGCGGTGATGTCCCCATCGACAAATGCGTACTCAATCCCGTCGGTGATCCGGACGTGGGTCAGATCGAGCGTGACGGGCCCGGTGTTCTGAAACTCGATGAACTCGTAGTCCTTACCGCCCGGCGGATCGTACATGACCTCGGTGACGCGCAGAAACTGCCGCAGCGGATGGGTGCTGACGGAACTGGTCACCGTGATACTCGCCGACGCGACGGGGCGGCCCTGGTAATCGCAGGCCTCGAACGTCAACACGTTCGGGCCAAACGCCAGCGGCACGGTGACCTTCCACGTGGTGATACCGGTCCACGTCACGTCGAGCGGCTTGGTCTGTCCGGCCAGGCGGATCCGGTACACGTCGATCCACGCGCGCCCCTGGATCGTGACGTGGTCCGTATCAACGGCCAGCGGCGCCCCGGCGTTCGTCGTGATGACGAACGGCACTTGGGCGGGCAATTGCCCCAGAACGTAATTGCGACGCTGTTCGACCCGGCTGAGGATCTCGCTGCTGACGTCCTGGCCCGCGGGGCCGGCATAGTGCCGGACCCACGGCTCCAGGTACTCGGTGTTGAAAGCGGTCTGCATGATATCATACAGGTGCGTGTAGAAGAGCCGCTTGAAACGGTCCAGGGCGATCACCTTCTGCAGGTTGCTGCCCCCGCCGAAGATCGAGGCCCCGGTGGACTGGTAAAAGGCGAAATCCATGTCCCACGGCAGGGCCAACACGCGCCCATCCTCCGGCCGCGTGTAGAACATGATGTTGTGCGCCAGACCCTGGTTGTACGTGTCCCCCACGCCCCCCAGCGACTCGAAGGCGAAGACCCGCATCCACTCATCGACGTCGATGACGTGGTCGATCCGCTCGTCGAGGGCGGCGCCGCTCAGACTGAAGGTCTTGGCCATGGTCATCATGGCGTCGAAGTCGTCCGCCGCCCGGTTGTTCTTGATCAGGTAGTTCCAGCGATACCCCTCCTTGTCGTCGCCCATGTCCCGCAAATCGACGGCCAGCACGGCGCTGGGCGGCTGCTTGAGACCCTCGGCCGAACCGTCGTCGGTGCTCTGCGAATAGTAGATCAGCTCGAATTCATACAGCGTGCCATCCTGCCCGTCGACGAACTGCGCGCCGAGAAACGCATCGTCGTATCGCGCCATCATCAACTGCGCCGGCCCATCGAGGTTGCCCGCTGGGGAGATCAGATAGATGATATCATCGTACATCCCGGGAATGCCGCCGGCCCGGTTGCCGATGTGCTTGAGGACGAGCTCGCGATGGCTGGCGCCGATCCCGCCGGGCCCGCCGTTGCGGTCAATCGCCACGGTATCGTGAACGCCGCAGAACAGCGATTCCGGACGGAAGCGAATATTATACCCGACCCGATTATTGTTCCGTCCGTAGCCGCTGCCCTTGAGACGTAACCCGACGTCGTAGTAAATGTCCCGCTCGTTCCAGATCACCGTGGCCGGCATCCGATGATTGCTCATGACGTTCGTGGACGCGTGCAGGAGCGCCGTATCGGCCGCGGTCATCAGCACTCGAAAGTTGTGCCGGCCGGGAGCCGCCTGGCCATCGTTCACCTTAAACAGGGCCCGCGACTCCGACCCCGCGGGCGGCCAGACGCTGACGGCCCCCAGGCGGTCCTCGGCCTGCACGTAGAATTGTACCAGTGTGCCGGCGACCAGGCCGGGCAGCGTGCACCGCCAGGTCCCATCCCCCACGGGGTCCATAGCAAGTGTCTCGAACGGCTCACCATCCCGACACCATAACACGTTGACCGCGTCCACCCCGTCCGGGTCCTCTGCCCGCACCGAGATAGCGACGGGCGCACCCGGATCGGGCACGACGGGACTGTGCCGCAGGTCGCCCAACGTCGGGCCGATATTCGGCTCGTATCGGCTGTTGCGCTGTCCCGGCGTGCCCGCCGCCGACGGCATCAGCAGCGCCGTGGTCCGCGGGGCGCGGTTGAAGTACAGCCGCGTGTTCAGCAGGTGAGAACCGCCAAGCCACTTGGCACGGAAGGAAATCTCATACTCCCGGCCATTGACGATCGCCCGGTTGCCCGCGAGCGTGGTTTCGACATGGTTGTGCATGTGCTCGGTCGGGCCGGTGGCGCGTACGTGCAGGACGAAGTTGCCCGGCTTGTCCGGGTCGGGGATGACCGTGGCGAAGGCGTGATTGCCCAGGAATCGCCACCCCCCGGCGCCGCTCTGGAAGGAACCGTTTTGGATCAGTTGAACCGCGGTACCATCGGGGTCCTCGACCACGCGGATGTCGTCGATGAGAAACTCCCCGGCGCCCAGCAGGCCGAAAATGAACTCATTCCACAACGTCGGCTCATTACCATTTGGTGTGGGGTTCGCGACGGCGCGGTAGGTGTACGTCTTCCACGCCGCCCGGGGCCGCTCATTGCTGGCCGCCCACGCCAGCGGGCAGGCATTGTCCGCGAACGGGTCCCGCAGCTCCAGCGACGAGCCCCCGCCATCGGCCCAAGCCGGCCAGTAGCCCCGGTCCGAATACCGCACCCGGTCCGCCACGTTTTTGTTCCCGTCCTGAAGGATCAGCTCATCGGCCCGGTTGGAGAGTCGCCCCTTGAAATCCCCGACCACCGCGATGCCCGGCAACTCGGCCCGCAGCGCCGCGCTATCGCGGGCCACGACCAGGTACTCGCCCGGCCCCAGGACAACGTCGGGCTCGAAATCGTAACGGACGCCGCCGGTCAGCCTCCAACCGGCCAGGGGCACCGCGTGCTCGCCTCGATTGAACAATTCGACCCATTCCTGGGTCGGCTCGTGGAATGGGATGTAGGGCCGGACCTCCCGTCGGGCATGGAGCTCCGGAAGGATCAACATGTCGGTGCTGCCCGTCGACCAGTTCAACCCGTGTATCGCCAGGATATTCGAACCGGCTCGCAGGTGCTGCTTGTAGGCGGTGATATCGAAGACGGCGAACACGACGGCCTGGTCATCGGGTCGGCTGGCCGTGGCGCGCGAATCCCATTGCAGCGTCTGCGTGTTTCCATCGCGGCCGGGCGCGTTGCTGTGCGCCACCTCGACGCCGTTGAGGTACGCCACGAAGCCATCGTCGTATTTCATCAGCAGCCGCAGGGTCTCGACGGCGTTCGGGGCGTCCACGTTAAAGGGAATCCGCATGTAAACCGATGCATTCTTGCCGTACATTTCCTCGCGGACGTCGGTGCCGATCAGGGCTTCATAGCCCTGCGACAGCTCAAAGCCGACGCCGGTCGTATCCCCCTGTCCGTGCGTCCAGGTCGAATCATCGAAAGGCTCGGCCCCACCCCGCCAGTCCAGGCCCGCATCGGCCTCGGTGGGCACGAGCGCTTTCACCGGCGCGAACGACGCCAGCAGAACGGTGTCCTCGTGCTCGGCCTCGGATTCAGGGACGGATGAGGGATGATACAGGATCTCGTTGATGACGATCGCATCCTGAAAGTCGAACAGATTCGCCGACCCGAACGTGGCCTGCGACGGATAGGCCCAGTCTCCGTGGCCGTCCGGATACCGTGCCCGATGTGAGTTCTTCACCACGGCGGCGTCGATCACCGCGTCGCCGTCGGCGGTGTACAAGAACAGCTTGTCCTCATCGCTGGGATGGAACCCCAGCACGGGTTCGTCCAGGGTCATGTACTCGCCCGCCGCCAGTGTGCCCGCCGGCAACACGTATCGGCCGTCGGTGGTCCCCTTGCAGATCAGGACCAGGCCGCCGACATTCAGGGCTCGATCGTCGTCGTTGAGCAGTTCCACGCGGAACGGCCACTCCTTGGCGGAGGTGATTTCATTAATGACAAGCCCCGGCAGCGGGGCCTCCGAGATCGGCGTCTCTATCACCGTCAGGCTCGCGGCAAAGAACGCATCCGTACTGGCCGGCGCGTGGTGCACCTCGACCGCCAACAGGTTCTCGCCGGGCGCCAGCAAACCGCCATCCAGCGTGATCCGCCTCGGCGACAAGGGGTCCGCCACCTCCTCCAGCGCCGGCGTGTCATACGCGATCGGCCCATCGGGCATGTTCAGGGCCCCCGCCCGCTGGCCGTTCAGATAGAACACGGCCCCATCATCGACCATGCCATCCAATTCCAGCGACACGTGCGTATCCGGGCTCGGCTCGTACACGAAGGTCTTGCGGAAGTAGTACGTCGAGGCCGACGCCGACAGCGCGGTGCGGCCGGGGAAAAGCACCGCCGAACCCTCCAGCGCGACGCGCAGACCCGATGGGTTGGGCGATGATCCCCCATTGACAAACGCGAACTCCAGCGTGTTGAGGCCCTCGACGAAACCGGCTTCGATCGTAAACGACTCGCTCCAGGCCGCGAAGCCCGAACACTGAATGCCGGTGCTTGCGCGATTGACCAGGACATCCGTCAGATAGTCATCGACGGCGATCCTTAGCGTCAGCCGGGCGGTTGCCGCGTCAAACCCGCTCAGATCAAATGGCGTCGCGAAGGCATACGGGCCCGCGGGGAAGTTGTCATTTCCCTGGCCACTGAGGCCGATCCATTGCGACTCGCCCGTGTTCGCCAGCCAGGCCGAGTGGTTCTGCATGGCGTACACCGCCTCGCCGGTCGCCGCATTCGTGTAGTGCGGATCGGGCTGGCCATACGCCAGCGGCTGGCCCTGATCATCGAGCCCCGTGCTGAAGACCGTGGGGATCGTCACCCGCTGGCCGCCGCCGGGCGCCGGACCCGTGTAGAAACCGGCCGGCCCCACCGCCCAGTCGCCGCCGGGCTGGCCGGGCTCCTTCCACGTCTCGCCCAACGGCTGACCCGCATCGTTGTAGTCCCACGCATCCCACGTCCCGATCAGCGGCGTGCGGATCGGCCCCGCATCCGCGCGGGGGAAGTTCACCCGGCCGGGCGTGCCTCCCAGTTGGCGGCTCCACGTCCAGTTGGCCGGCGATGGACCGCCCACGTCGGGGTTGATCTTGGCCAGCGACACACCCGACCCATCCGGCGCCACGGGCCAGTCGCCGCCATCGCGATAGTCCATCTCATCCATGATGCGCCCGCTGTTGTTGCGAAGCTCCAGGCGCTCGCCGGAGTTGGACAGGCGACCCTCGAATGGACCATAAGGAACCTCCGTCAGCCCGGCCGCGACGGCCAACTCCTCCGGCGATATCGCGACCACGACGTATCCCTCCGCGGGGATGACGGCGCCGTCGGGAAACGTGTAGTCGATGCCCCCCGTGATCGACCAGCCGGACAGGTCGACGTCCACGATGAGCCGGTTATGCAGCTCGAGCCATTCCATCCGGCTCTCATCCGCCGCCGGGTGATACATCAGCTCATTAAACAACACGACCGTGTCCGTCGCCGTCGCCATCGTTGCGGCCCCGGCCAGAAGCACCAGGACGACCCATCGGCGTGTTACGCCCCCAGACCCCACCGGATTCTGTACACACCGTCTCATCAATCACATCCAGGAAAAGAAGGGGCTGTGCGCATCCTCCACACAGCCCCGTTCCTCAATGTACCGAACTTTCGACTACACTCTACTACGAGATTACTTGCCCCAATCCTGCGACAAAACGGCCAGATCCTCAATGTCCGCGCGGCCGCTGAGGTCGATATCGGCCGGCACCGCGTCCGTCAGCCAGCCGGCCGCCAGGATAAGCAAGTCGTCGATATCCACGTTGCCATCCTCGTTCAAATCACCGCGCGGCGGCAGCATCGCACTGAGCGCTTCAATCTGGCTCGGCAAGAGCACACCCTGCCAGATCGTGATCTGGTCGATCGTGCCGTCCAGGTGCAACTGCTCCGCCGGATGCGACTGGGACCAGTCGGTGAGCCACACCTTATCCGTTCCGAAGGCTCCCTGCTCGGTCGGGTAGGCCGCCCCGAAGTCGTCGGTTGCGCCGGCGAACACGCCGTCGATATACAGCTCGATGTTACCGAACCGCGACCGTGTGACCGCGAAGTGGTGCCACCGGCCATCGTCCACCCGCGGCCCGGTGATGCGTCGCAGGCCATCGGCCGCCGAGATGAACCGGAAATGGCCGGGCACGCTGTCGGCGCCGTCAAAGCCCACGTAAACAGCGAGGATCCCCGGAGGCCGCATGGCGAAGATCGGACCTTCCGGATCGGTCGTCTTGAAGTAGCCGGACATCGAGAACGCAAAGCCTGCCGGCGCGCTCAGACCGCTGATATTACCCAGATCGACGTAGTCGTCGAAGCCGTCCAGCTCCAGACCCGTGTTCGAAATGCCCGGCACCCACGCCGTGTTGGGATCGTCGAAGTTCATCAGCGTCCCGTTCAGACCGGCGTACGTCTCGGTGACCGTCTCGCCCGTGCCGTCGTCCATCGACCACTCGACCAGAATCGCCGCCGGTTCCGTCGACCGCGTGAAGAACGTCCCCACCGCGCTGCGGGTCACGACCTGGGCCCCCAGAAGCCCCTCGATCCTCCAGAAGTACTGGGTATCGGCGTCCAGCCCTTCCACCGTGTAGCGCATATCGGGCACGGCCTGGTTGGTCAGATCCACGACCCTCGACGTCAGCTCCGCGTCGGTGGCCACGATGATATTGAACGTCGCCTGCGCCGCCGCGCCCGCCGGAACATCCCGCCAACGCAACTCGACATCCCCTGCATCGACGTGCGCCCGCGGCGCCGGGCTCACCAGCGCCAATTCAAACGGCAGCGCCTCTTCGTTCGAGAACGCGTAATGGTGCCACGAATTGGCCGGGTTCTCGGCGGCGAAGGTGAAGGTCATCTCGCTCGACGGCGCCGTGTAGGTGTACTTGATGAGCCAGCCGTTTCTGTCGATGGGTGCGTTCTGGTCAATTCGTGTCGTATTATAGGGGTTGTCGCCCGCGATGATATTGCAGAAGCGAGCGCCGGCGCCGCCAAAGGCCGTCGTGTAGAACGTCGTGACGTATCGAGTGCCCGGCGTCAGACCGGTCAGCGTCAGGACAGGACAGAAGCCTGCGTTTTCTCCAAAGTAAAACGCCTGAGCCAAAGCCAGTGAATCGCCTGAGATCGGCGGCGTATGTCCGGTGAAGTCGTTCGGCACATTGGCCAGTGACCAATTCGCCCCGGAACGGTTCGTATCGTTCTCAAAGGACACGCCGTTGCCTGCGTTCACCATCGCACCATCCGTGCCGCCCGGGCCGAAATTGACCTTGTGCGTGTAGGTCTTGTCGGCGCTGATGTCCGAATCCGCGTCGCTCGTCCAGGCGTGCCCGGAGAAGGACCCGACGATGGACAGGGACCAAACCGGGCTGACATAAACGGTCTGATCGCCGTTGACGACCTCGACCTGCCAATAGTAATCGGTCCCGGCCTCCAGCGGCTCGGTCAGGGCGAACTCGGTGTTGGTCAGGCCGGTCGCCCCATCGGTCACCAGGGTCAGATCGGGATCGGTGCCCACGTACACGCTGTACGTCGCCCCCTCCGCCGTGCCAAACGGGGCCTCCCAGTGCAGCACCACCCCCGCACCGGTATCGGCGGCCGGCAACGGATTGATCCGATAGGGGATCGCCGCCACCATCGCGTCGATCTGGTCCTGTTTCAGAGCGCCTTGCCAGATAACCACCTCGTCGATCAGGCCATTCAGGAACCAGGTATCCGGTGCGCCGGGACCCGCGTCCGCGATCCAGGCCAGCTCGGCCCCGATCGACCGCAGATCCACGTCGTACGCCGCCAGTCCATCGTTCACCGTCCCGGCCAATTGCCCGTTGAGATACAGGGACACCACGCCGGTCTCGGCGCGGACCAGGGCGAAGTGATTCCACTGGCCGTCCACCACCCTCGGTCCGGCGATTTGGCGCAGGACGCCGCCAGATCGAGAGATGTACCGCAGCCGGCCCGGCAACACGCTGGTCCCGTCGAATCCGACCGTCACGGCGACAATCGGATCGCCGTCCTGGGAGTTCCGGAAGGCGATGATCGGGCCCATCATATCGGTCGTCTTGACGTACCCGGAGATCGAGAAGGCCTGCCCCGCGCCGAACGGCAATGGCGCCTCATCGCCCAGGTCGACGTAACTGTCGATGCCGTCAAAGTCCAGGCAGTTGCCCGCAAGGCCCTCCGTCCACGAGGTCCCGTTCGGGTCATCGAAGCCCACGGCCACGCCGTCATACCCGGCGACACTCTCCGGCACCACCGTCAACTGGTCCTCGTCCATCTTGTATTCCAGCACCTTCGCGGCCGGAGCCAGCGTTTTGGTCTTGAACGTCCAGGTCCTCTTGACGTTGTTCGGGTCGGTGCTGAACACCCGCTCGCCCTCGTCGAAGACATCCACCTGCCAATGATACTCAGTCGCCTCGGCCAGGCCCTCCAGGGCGTAGGTGCCCTCGGTCAGGCCGAGCACCGGCGTCAGCACGTTCGGGTCCGTGCCCCAATAAAGATCATAGGTGGGGGAAACCAACTCCACGCCTTCGGCGGCGATCGCACCGAACCGCAGCGTCACGTTCAGGTCCGTGACCGCCCCCTCATACGGATCGCGGTCCACGTACACCGGCGCGTAGACCTCGTTGGAAAAGGCATAATGGTGCCAGGACATGTTCGTCATGGTCTCGGCGAACGTGAAGATGATCTGGCCGCTGCCGGGGGCGACATAGTCATACTTCAGAAGCAGGCCGTTGCCGCCGCCGTACAAATCCTGGTCGATCTGGTAGACACCGGGATTGCCGGGGTCATCGGCGGACACATTGATGACGCGGCCCGATGCTTCCCAGCCCTTGGCGTAGAAGGTCGTCACGTACCGCGTGCCCGGCACAAGATCATACAACGCCAATTGAGGATGAACCGTTCCGCCCGGACCTCCTGGGTCGCCATAGAAAAAGCTGACCAGCAGATTGGCCCCGTCTCCGGTCACGTTCGACGTGCCCCCGTCAAACGTGCTGGGCAGATTAAAGAAACGCCAGCTCACGCCTTGTTTGTCATTGTCCCCCTCAAACCACACGCCGTTGCCCGCGTAGAACGGGTCGCCCTCGGTGGTTCGGAACTTGGCCGAGTGCGTGTAGACCTTGCCGGCGTTGATGCCCGAATCGGCATCGCTCGTCCAGGGCGAGACGCTGAACGTCCCCGCTCCGGCCGAGGCCATGCACAGCCACGCCACACTCAGGGCCGCAAAAACCGCCATGCACCTTTTCATTTTCGTCGCCTCCTCAAAAAGAAGTGATAGTGGGGATGAACACAAACCTATGGAGACACCGGATGCCCGGTGTTTCGCGACATGCACCGCCCGCCCCCCTGCCCTTGACGTTCTCCTGCATCAACCCTCATCCTGCATGTGCCGACCCCGACACCCAGCGGCCAAAACGTCCGCTCAAAACCGCATTCACGTCGGGGTCTTCATTACTTACGGTACTTCAGCGTCCAAACCGCCCGTTGAACGCGCTCAAAATCGGGGTTGCCCATCGCCGATGACGCCGCGTCCAACTCTCCTTTCGCGAACTGCACGGTTCGCTTGTCCTCCCACTTCCAATATTCCGCGTGTCCATCGGCAAAGGCAAAGCACGTGCCCTCCCCGTGGCGTAACGGAACGCCATCCCACCACGCCTCGCGATCCGGCCAGATCGTCCAGCTCTCCGTACTGGCATAGCCTTCGTCAATGAAAACCATGCGAGCACCCGGTGATCGGAGTTGCGACATTTTCTTGATGACCTCGACTGAAAGCCCCTGCGGAACGAAATCGTGCCCATTCATGGAGTCGACAATCGCGTAAGTACGCCACTGGTCCCTCAGCCCTTCCGGGCAACGATAAGCCTTGATTGATTCGGCATACGGGAAGAGGGCTCCCAGGGTGATGCACGCCTTGTGAGCTTCGGGGGTATCTTGAGCGCTCCCATCCAACCAGCCGGCCCAACTCCATTCGTAGAAGTAATCTGTTGGAAGGGTGCCCAGGATCATCTTGTAGGCGGTCTCGCCACCGGGCCCCGGCACCTCGATCACCCGAGCGGTCTTCGCGCTGACAATACGACCTTCATGTGCATCGGCATAAAGGGTCCACGCCATGCCCA
>DSDH01000639.1 GCA_011055475.1 Phycisphaerales bacterium
GAAAAATGTTGCCGGTCCCTGGCAAATGGGCTATAGTCCTACGCCCCGGCTTGGCTGTTCGAACGTCGGCGGCGCGTCGGGGCGGGCTGAAGACAACGACGGTTCCAGAGAGGTGAGGTGGCACCATGAGCAGGAAAACAGGCGGCATCTTGTGGGCATGGGGTATGACGCTTCTGTTGGCCGCGTCCGGGTGCGGCAAGAAGGACGGCGACGTAACGGTCCTCAAGCTCGCCCATGGTTTGAACACGGAGCACCCCGTCCACAAGGCGATGGTCTTCATGGCCGAAAAGGTGGCCGAAAAATCGCAGGGTACGATGCGGGTGGACATCTATCCCAGCGAGCAGCTCGGCAACGAGAAGGAATGCCTTGAGAAGCTGCAGATGGGTGCGCTGGCCATGACCAAGACCAGTTCCTCGCCCCTGGAGGCGTTTGTGGACGAGATGAAGGTGCTGGGTCTGCCGTATATTTTTCGGGACAGCGAGCATTACTGGAAGGTCCTCAAGGGCCCCGTCGGCAAGGAACTGCTGGCGGCGGGCGAAGCGGCCAATAACCTCAAGGGGCTGTGTTTCTATGATGCCGGCGCCCGCAGCTTCTACACGGTCAGAAAGCCCATCTACACACCCGAAGACCTCAAGGGCCTGAAGATCCGCGTCCAGCAAAGCCCCGTGGCCATGGACATGGTCAAGGCGATGGGGGCCTCGCCGACGCCGATCTCGTGGGGTGAGCTGTACACGTCCCTTCAGCAGGGCGTCGTGGACGGTGCGGAGAACAACCCGCCCAGCCTGTATACCTCCAAGCACTACGAAATCTGCAAGTATTACACGCTGGATGAGCACACGATGCCGCCGGATGTGCTGTTGATCAGTCCGCGATGGTGGAATCGGCTGACCGATGCCGAAAAGCAGATTCTGCAGGAAGCGGTGGATGAGTCGGTCGAGTACCAGCGCAAGCTCTGGGCCGAGTTCGAGGCCGAATCGCTGGAGGCCGTCCGCCAGGCGGGCGTGCAGGTCATCGTGCCGGAGGACAAGACGCCGTTTCATGAGGCGGTCCAGCCCATGCTCGAGGCCCAGCCGGAGAACATCAAGGCCCTCGTTCGGCGCATTCAAGAGGTGCAGTAGATGATCCTGGGCCGCGTGAAGAAGGTGCTGGACGCCTTCCTCGAGATCCTTCTGACCGTCGTGATGGGCGTACTCGTCCTGGACGTGGTCTGGCAGGTCGTCGCGCGGTACGTTCTGGGTCAACCGAGCTCGTGGAGCGAGGAGCTGGCCACGTTTCTCATGGTTTGGGTGGGCATGCTGGGGGCGTCGGTGGCGCTCAATCGCGGCGCTCATTTGGGGATTGACTACTTCGTCGGCAAGCTGCCCGCACGCGTCCGGGTGTGGACCGAGATCGTGGTTTTTGCCGCGATCGGTCTGTTCAGCTTTTTTGTCCTGCTCATCGGCGGTGGGCTCTTGACGCGCACGATGCTTCAGATGGGGCAGGTTTCTCCGGCGATGGGTCTGAAGATAGGCTATGTGTACTTGGCACTGCCGATCAGTGGCTTTTTCCTGGTGCTCTACAGCGTGGAATTGCTGATCGAGCGGATCGTCCTGATCGCACGGGGTGAGGCCGCGTTTCAGCAGGCTATCGACAGCCTGAGGCCGCCGGCCGAAGGACAGGATGATGCTTCGCGTGAGGTGGACGGATGAGCGGCGCCATTGCGGTTCTGATCGTAGCCTTCATCGTGCTGCTGTTGCTGAACGTGCCGGTGGCGTTTTGCATGGGCATCGCCGCGGTGCTGGGCGTGCTCATGATCGGCGACATGCCCACGCTGGAGATCACGGCCCAGCAGATGGCCACGGGCATTGACGAATTTGCCCTGCTGGCGATTCCCTTCTTCATCCTGTCGGGTCTGTTCATGGGCCAGGGCGGTATCGCGCGGCGGCTGATCGACTTCGCGAACGTGTTGGTGGGGGGCTTTCGCGGCGGGCTGGCGTTCGTGAACATCTTCACGTGCATGCTGTTCGGCTCGATCTCCGGCTCGGCGGCCGCGGCGGTGTCGTCGGTGGGGGGGTTCATGGTGCCCCTCATGAACAAGATGGGCTACCACCGCGACTACAACGCCTCCGTGAGCATCACGGCGGCGACGACGGGCCTGCTGATCCCGCCGAGTAACGTGATGATCGTCTACTCCCTGGCCACGGGCGGGGCGTGCTCCATTGCGGCGATCTTCATCGCCGGGGTCATTCCCGGAATCATGGTGGGGCTGGGGTTGATGCTGGCGGCGGGGATTCTGGCGGCCCGCCATAAGTACGGCTCGGAGGATCTGTTCGGCGGGCGCGAGATTCTCATCCGCTTCGTGGGCGGCCTGTTGTGCGTCGTGGTCCCCATCGGTTTGGTGATCTGGCGTGGCCGTTTCGGCATCCCCGATACGTTGCAGGCCCTGACGCCTGAGACCGAAACGTTCCGGGCGTCCGTCGCACAAGTCAACCGATGGATGCTGTTGGCGTGCGGCATTCTCGTCGTTGTGATGCTGGCGCTCAATACGTGGCTCGTTCGGTCGGGGCGGTCCAAGGAACAGCGGATCATCGTAGCCGGACTGCTGGGCTTGCAGTTCTTGCCGATTCTGTTGGGTAAGGGCTTTTTCGTCGGGCGATTGTACGACGGCGGACGGATGTTCTCCGTGCTGAGCGTTGTGCTGGTGGCCTACAGCCTCCTGGTGACCTGCCTGATCGTCCTGTACGGCCGCAAGGTCTCGTGGGTGGGGTTCATCTACTTCGTTCAGGCCGTACCGGCGCTGATGCTGATCGTGATCGTTCTGGGGGGGATTCTGGCCGGGGTGTTCACGGCCACCGAGGCCTCGGCCATCGCCGTGGTCTACGCCTTCGCCCTGAGCGTCTTCCTCTACCGCGAGGTCAAGTGGAAAGACATCCCCGACATCATCCTCAAGTCGGCCGTGACGACAGCGGTGGTGCTGATGCTGGTGGCCACGAGCATGGCGATGAGCTCGGTGCTGACGTTGGAGAACGTGCCGCAGAACGTCTCGGCGTCGCTGACGGGCCTGACGAAGAACCCCTACGTGCTCCTGCTCATCGTCAACGCGATGCTGCTGGCCGTCGGAACGTTCATGGACATGACGCCGGCGGTGCTGATCTTCACACCGATCTTTCTGCCGATTGTGTCGAACTTCTTCGGCTTCCAGATGGATGCGCTGCACTTCGGCATCATCCTGATTATGAACCTGTGCATCGGGCTGTGCACGCCGCCGGTGGGCACGTGTCTGTTCCTGGGCTGCGGCATCGCCGAGACGACCGTGACCAAGGTCATGCGGCACATTATCCCGTTCTTCGTGGCGATGATTACGGTGCTGCTGATCTGCACCTACCTGCCGGGATTCGCGATGTGGCTGCCGGACAAGCTGGGTCTGATCGAATGGGCAAGCCAGGGCCCCGGATGGCCGGTATACGTAGTATCCGTGCTGGCCGGCATCACGATCATCAGCATCACGTCTCTGCTGAGCACTCGGCGTCGCCGGATTCGCGGCGCCCCTTGATCCCCGTTCCCCGGCATCGCGAGGGCCAGTCAGATGTGGCGGGTGTAGCCGAATAGATACACCATGTAGGCGGCGTAACCAAGCACCAGCAGGGCTCCGGCTGTGCGGGAAAGGCGCTTCCGCGGGAGGGCCAGAAGCCAGAACGCCGCCGACACGCCCATCATGATCGCGAAATCGCCCCGGACGAAGCGGGCCTCCACCGAGAAAGGCCGCACGGTGCCGGCCATGCCGACCACGAGCATCGTATTGAAGATGTTGCTGCCGACCAGATTACCCACGGAGATGTCGTCCTCACCCTTGAAGGTGGCCACCAGGCTGGTGATCAATTCCGGCAGAGAGGTGCCGATCGCCACCACGGTGATGCCGAGCACGGCGTCGCTGATGCCGACGGCCCGGCCGACGGCCTTGGCGGATTCGACGGTCAGGTATGCCCCCAAGGCCAGTCCGAAAAGCCCCACGACGACGAACACCACGGCTTTGGGCAGGCTTCTCGGCATGCGGGCGGGTACGTGCGGGTGAAGCTCCACGACACCGGCACGAACCGTGGACTCCAGATCCGCCTTCGCTGCCCGTCGCGCGGTGGCGATGGTGTACACCAACAAGGCCAAAAAAAGGGCCAGGAGCCCCACACTTTCTGCTCGCCCCAGTGTCCCATCACGGAACAGGGGCCACAGCAGACCACCTACAAGCAGCATGGCGGGCAACTCGCGCCGCAGGACGCCCGCGGAAACCTGGGTCGGGCGAAGCAGGGCGCAGAGGCCGCCCACCAGGGCCAGATTGGCCACGTTGGAGCCGTACACGTTGCCGAGGGCAATGGCCCCCGAATGCGTCAGGGCGGCGGTAATGCTGGCGGCAACCTCTGGAGCGCTGGTGCCCATGGCCACGACCGTCAGGCCGATGACCAGGGGGCTGATGCCAAATCGCTGAGCCAGGCCGGCGGCGCCGTCCACAAGCAGATCGGCCGACTTGAGCAGCAGCACCAGCCCTACGGGAAACAGCACGCACGCCAGGATCAGGTTCATTTCGGAAGCTCCCGCAATGATCGTAGCAGATTCGACCGGGCGTGTAAACGCCGCATATCGAGCGGGATCAGATCATATCCTCTGGACGGCCAGGACGGAGTTGTGCCCCCCAAAACCGAACGAGTTGCTGATCGCCACCTTCACGGGGCGCTCCTGAGCTTCTCGGGGCACGTAGTTGAGACGCGGATCACACTCAGGGTCCACGCGCTCCAGGTTGATGGTCGGGGGAATAACCCCATGCTGGAGGGTTTTGACGGTGGCGATCAGTTCGACCGCGCCGCTGGCCCCGAGCAGGTGCCCCAACTCGCTCTTGGAGGAGCTGACGGCCAGCTTGTACGCGTGCTCGCCGAAGACGGCCTTGATGGCCACCGCCTCGGCGACGTCGTTCAGTTGCGTGCTCGTACCATGCGCGTTGATGTAATCGACCTGCTCCGGCGCGAGCTGCGCCGTGTTCAGGGCGATCCGCATGGCCTCGGCCGCGCCGGCCCCATCGGGCGCCGGAGCCGTGATGTGATGGGCGTCGCCGGTGGCGCCATAGCCGATCAACTCCGCCAGAATCGTCGCGCCGCGGGCGCGGGCGTGCTCGTATTCTTCCAGGATGACCACGCCCGCCCCCTCCGACAGGATGAACCCGTCTCGATCAACGTCAAAAGGTCGGGAGGCGGCGGTCGGGTCGTCGTTTCGCGTGCTCAGACTCTTCAGAGCGCAGAACGACGCCAACCCCACGGGGGTCAGCGCGGCTTCTGATCCGCCGGCGATCATGATATCGCTGCGGCTGCTGCAAATGCTCCAGAAGGCCTCGCCGATGGCGTTGCTGGCCGAGGCGCACGCCGTCACCACGCACATGTTCGGCCCGGTCAGGCCGTAGTGAATGGAGACGCACCCGCTGGCGGCGTTGCCCATCAGCTTGGGCACACAGAAGGGCGAGACCTTACGGGGGCCCCTGGTCAACAGTCGCTCGTGCTGCTCTTCAATTTCCTTGATGCCGCCGATGCCCGTGCCGATGAGCACGCCCACCCGGCGGGGGTCTTCGTGCGAGAAATCCAGCCCGCTGTCCTGAACGGCCTGGATGGACGAGGCCATCGCCATTTGCGTGAACCGATCCATCCGCTTGGCGTCGCGGCTGGAGATGTACCGACCGATGTCGAAGTCCCGAATCTCGCCGCCGATGGTGACGGGGTATTCCGTCGTGTCGAACGTCGTGATGGTCGATACGCCGCTGCGCCCCTGGCACAGCGCCTCGAACAACGCCTCCGCGGACTCCGCAAGCGCGGTGACACAGCCCAGGCCGGTGATGACGACTCGTCGTTTACCCATGGAACCCCGTCGGCTAGTCCTGGTCCTGCCTGTTCTTGACGAGGTTGACGATATAGTCGATGGCCGCCCCGACGGTCTGGATCTTCTCCGCGTCCTCGTCGGGGATGCTCATGTCGAACTCGTCCTCGAATTCCATGACCAGCTCAACCGTGTCGAGCGAATCGGCCTGGAGGTCGTTGATAAACGAGGTCTCGGGCTTGATCTCGCGTTCGTCGACACCCATCTGCTTGCTGACGATCTCAATCACCTTCGCTTTGATCATGTCGACATCAATATCAGCCACTTTGAACGCCTCCACTTATTGTTGTACCACACTGATTTCGGGATCACAGGATTCGGCCTGGGGGCAGACCACCCCCGCCGGGGAAAATCGGCGGTACTATAGCCCTGCCAACAGGCCGTTTCAAACACTTTTTTCGGCAAAAACTCACATCGCCATACCGCCGTCCACGCACAGCACCTGGCCGGTGACGTAGCCCGATTCGTCAGCCGAGAGAAACGCCACCGCCCGCGCGACCTCCTCCGGCTGGCCCATGCGCCGGGCGGGGATCACGTTCAACGCGGCCTGTTTGACGGCGTCGGGCAGAACGTCCGTCATCTCGGTTTGGATGAACCCCGGCGCGACACAGTTGGCCGTGACGTTCTTCTTGCCGACCTCCCGAACGATACTCTTGGTCATGCCGATCAGGCCGGCCTTGCTGGCGGCGTAGTTGGCCGATCCGGCCTGACCCATGACCCCGGCCACGGAGCTGATGCTCACGATCCGCCCGAACTTGTTACGGACCATGGATCGCAGGGCGGTCTTGGTCGCCATGAACGCCGCCCGCAGGTTGACGGCCATGAGCATATCATAGTCCGGTTCGTCCATCTGCATCATCAACTTGTCGCGGGTGATGCCGGCGTTGTTGACCAGCACGCCCACGCCGCCGTGCTCGTCGGCCAGGGCGTTCACGGTCTCGACGAGTTGAGCCGTGTCGGTGATATCCAGGCGCCGGGTGATCACCGAGAAGCCCTGCGCGGCGGCCACGGATTCAAGCTCGGTGAGCGCATCGGCCCGCAGGTCCAGGGCCGCGACCGTCCGCCCCCGCCGCAGCAGTTCGAGCACGATGGCTCGGCCGATGCCCCGGGCGCCGCCGGTGACGATGGCCAGTCGTTTCTCCGCCATGATAGAGACCTCCGTCTTTCCGTTCACGTGTTGGATGCGTACGTTCGGTGCCGCACTCAGGCTTCGCCCAGAGCGCTTCGCAACGATTCCGCCGAGCTGATGTTGACCACCTTCGCCCGTCGATGGATGCGTTTCATCAAGCCCGTCAGCACGCGTCCGGGACCGATCTCGTAAAACAGTTCAACACCGTCGGCCAACAACCGCTCCATGCACCTTTGCCAGAGGATCGGCTCGACAAGCTGCCGCACGAGGCCCTCACGTACGGCTTGGGCGGTCGTGTAGTACTCGGCATCCACGTTCGCCAGGACCGCCACGGCCGCCGGCTCGGCGACGGGTGTCTGTTCCAGGGCCCGCCGCAGGGCCTCGGCCGCCGGTTGCATCAGCGACGTATGAAAGGCCCCGGCCACTTTGAGAGGTACGGCCTTGATGGCGCCGTATTCGGGGGCGCGGGCGGCAAGTCGCTCACAGGCCTGTCGCTGCCCGCTGACGACAATCTGCCCCGGACAGTTAAAGTTCGCACACACCAGCAGTTGCCCTTCGGCCGCATCCTCACACAGTCGCTGCACGTCGGCCTCGTCCAGGCCGATCACGCTCACCATACCCCCATCCGAGGCCTCGGCGGCCGCTTGCATGGCCCGGCCCCGCTCTTGGACAAGCCGCAGCGCCTCCTCGAAGTCCAGGATCCCCGCCGCGTAAAGGGCCGTGTACTCGCCCAGACTCAGTCCGGCCGTGGCATCCGGCACGGGAACACTGGGAGCCTGGCACCGCCACGCCGCCAACAGGGCCGCCGACGTCACAAAGATGGCCGGCTGTGAGACGTCGGTCGCGGCCAGCCGGTCCTCGGGCCCTTCAAAGCAAAGCCTCTTGAGGTCATACCCCAGTACCTCGTTGGCCTTCTCATACACCACCATGGCCGCCGGGCAGGCCTCGGCAACGTCCGCGCCCATGCCCGCGATCTGTGCACCCTGTCCGGGAAAGAGAAACGCAGTTTGACTCACGTTGTACTTCCTTGCTGGTTGACGGCTAGAACTCGATGACGTTGGCGCCCCAGGTGAGGCCTCCGCCGAACGCGACCAGCAGGGCGATGTCGCCCCTCTTGAGCCGGCCCTGACGCACACACTCGTCCAGCGCGATCGGGATAGAAGCCGCCGATGTGTTGCCCACGTGGTCGATGTTGATATAGATCCGCTCGTGGGGGATGCTCAACCGTTTGCCGACCGATTCAATGATCCGGGCGTTCATCTGATGGGGGATGAACAGTGTGATGTCGTCGATTGTCAGGCGACATTTCTCCAGGCAGTCTTCCACCATCTCCACGATCCGCCGTACGGCCAGTTGATACACCTCCCGGCCCTTGATATTCATGTAGACCATGTCGGGATCATCCAGCGGTTTTCCCACGGGATACCGTGACCCGTAGGCCAGACAGTTGAGGCTCGTCCAGCCGTGACCGTCGGCCGAGCAGTTGCCGTACATGACGCCTCGCGTGGGGCCCGTGCCCCGCTGAACGAGAACCGCTCCGGCGCCGTCGCCGAACAGGATGCAACTGGCGCGGTCTTTGTAGTTGGTGATCTTGGTCAGGGTCTCGGCGCCGATGACCAGGATGTTTTTATAGCGCCCCGTCTGGATGAACTGCTGGGCGATGCACAGACCGTAGATGAAGCCGCTGCACGCCGCCGCCAGGTCAAACGCCCAGGCGTTGGTCATATTCAACGCCGCCTGCACAAAGCAGGCCGTCGAGGGGAAGACCATCTCCGGCGTGACCGTGCCGATCATGACCAGGTCGACCTGGTCGGGGGCCACGTGCGCCGCCTCCAGGGCGCGTCGGGCCGCCTCGGTGGACAGCGTTGCGGTCGTATCGGCGTCGGAGGCCACGTGGCGGGTCTTGATGCCCGTGCGGGTCGTGATCCACTCGTCCGAGGTGTCGACGATCTGCATGAGGTCGTCGTTGGTCAGAATCCGCGCCGGAAGGTACGAGCCGGTGCCGCGAATGATCGGATGGTACCCGCCGGCGGGCGGTTCGGCACTATTGTCCATTGGGCTTCACCAGACACTGAGCCAGACGCGCCACGATCCGCTCGTTGATCTTGAGCGTGTGGAACTTCTTGGCGACGAGAATGGCGTTCTTGATCGTGCGGCTCTTGCTGGAACCGTGACAGATGATCGCGGTTCCATTGGCGCCCAACAGCAGGGCCCCACCGTATTCATGGTAATCATACTTTTTGTAGATTTCGGTTATGATGGGCTTGAACTCCATCGCCAGCCGCAGGTTACCGGCTATGAGCTCCTGCTTGATGGCGCGGAAGACCATATCCACCAGACCCTCGGTGAGCTTGAGGATCACGTTGCCGACAAAGCCCTCGCAGATCACCACGTCGCATACTCCGTCGAAGATGTCACGGCCCTCGACGTTGCCGACAAAGTTCAATTCCGGGTCTGCCCGCAGCAGCTCCCGCGTGCGCCGGACCAATTCGTTACCCTTGGCCTCCTCCTCGCCGATGCTCATGATGGCCACGCGGGGCTGCTCGATGTTGAGCAGCCGCCGTGCGTAAACGCACGACATCACGGCGTATTGATACAGGTTAATGGGCTTGCAGGACACATTGGCGCCGACGTCGCACATGGTGACCGGTCCGCCGAGTGTGGGCAGCACCGCGGCGATGCCGGGGCGATGCACGCCGGGCAGCGTCCGCATCCGCAACTGACAGGCGGCCACACAGGCGCCCGTGTTGCCCGCGGAAAGCACGGCGTCGGTCTCTCCGTGTGCCGCCAGACGGGCCATCACCGCGATCGAGCTCTTGCGCTTCCGCCGCAGCGATTCCACGGGCGGATCGTCCATGCCGATGACCTCGTCGGCCGGTACGATCTGCACGATATCGGGTCCGGCCCCCAACGTGCGAAGTTGAGCTTCGAGCACGTCCGGCGGGCCGATCAACTGCAACTCATCGTCGCCGTCGAGGGCCTGCCTGGCCTCCAGCGCACCCTTGATGATCTCCTCCGGTGCGTGATCGCCACCCATGGCATCGATCGCGATCCGCATGGCTAGTCGGCCGCCTCCTCGCCCAAATTGAGTGTAATCTTGGGGTTGACGTATCCACAACTACTGCAGGCCGCATGGGGCAGCTTGCTCTTGCCGCACATCGGGCAGATCGTGTAGTTGACTGGACGCAGCCGATGGTGGCTGCGACGCGTACGCGTTCTCGAACGACTCATCTTCTTGACGGGCAGCATATGTGACTCCCTCTAAATATATTCTCGGACCCGATACGGAACTGCCGTTGAACAGGCGCTGTATGCCGCGATTCAACGTGCAAGCCCGCGCCGCCCCCCCGGCGCAGCGGCCCGACGGATAATGGTCGGGCACCCGCCCGCCGACTTGCAAACACGCCTTGATAGTCACCGGCACGACCGTTGTCAAGCGAAAATGCAGTCTCGCCGGCCATGATTTTTTGCCGCCTTCGACGTGGACGGCTTTTTTTGGCCCCGTTGGTTATTGCATTCAGGGGTATTCTCTTGTATGAATAGAAGACTCCGGTCCGAGCTGGACCGCGAGGCGCAGATTGGGATGTCTGCGTAAGTCCCTTCTAAGGCGTTATTTGCGCCGGTTTAGAGGAGGCGATATGGCACGGAACACCGGGCGGATGGCGCTGTATGAGGCCATCAGCAAAGCGCGGCGCAAACAGGCCCGGCGGCAATCGCGGCAGGGTATCGTGCGTCTGCGGCCCGGATGGTTGGGCCGACGCAAGAAGAACGAGGACACGAGCCGTCAGGCGTCGCGGGCGAGGTACTCGCTTCGGTCGAGCGGTTCGCCAATTCGGGCATCGGCCCGGCGATCCTATTGGCTGGCCGGCCTCATCGTCACGGCGATGGTGTTTGTGGTCCTGGGTGGTGTGCAACTGGCCCGGATCTGGACGGCCGCCCCGGTCGACGAGGTGACGACGCCGGCGGGTCCGGAGGGTCTGGCGGGTTCGGATGAAGACCCGGGCGAGGCGACGTCGGAAAGGCCCGGCGTCACGGCCCCGGAGGCCCGTGACGCCGGTTCAGGCACGACTGGGGTGCCGAGTACGGCGGGCGACAACGTGATCGTGATTACGACGTATGGCCAGAAGCGCGATCTCGAGCCGGTGCAGCAGCATTTTGCCGCGCATGGGATCCCTACTGAGATCCTGATGCGTGGCGACCGGTATTTTCTCGTGACGCGGGAGCGGTTTTCGGGCAATCCGGCTAATCCGGGAGCCGACGGCCATCCCGTCCTGCAGCGGATCAAGGAAGTGGGCGCGAGGTACAAGGCTCCGGCGGGATATGAGCCCTT
Source organism: Phycisphaerales bacterium (assembly GCA_011055475.1). Lineage (GTDB taxonomy): Bacteria > Planctomycetota > Phycisphaerae > Sedimentisphaerales > Anaerohalosphaeraceae > DSDH01. Next base: position 11,349 of record DSDH01000639.1, read on the forward strand.
CGGTGTGAAGCCTTTTCAAGATGCGTATGGTATGAAAGTAAGATAGGATTCAAGGAGTATACGATGTCGATTGATCGTTCGTTGCGGGTCAAGGGCGCCTTGATGCGGCATCGCAACGTGCTTTCGCGGGCGGAACGGCTGGCCATGCTGAAGGAAGAGGAACGCTGGACCGAGGGCGATCCGGTAACCGGGCTTCCGAAGGTGGCCCACCGCAAGGGGCACAGCGGGAAGAAATCCACCAAGACCGAAGAGGCCCCCGCGGCCGAACAGGCCCCGCCGGCTACCTGACCGAAATGGATGCAAGGCCGGATGCCGCTTCGAGCCTGTCACACACGGCACGAAGCGGCGTCTTATAGCAGCGGAGCGGGCCAAACGGCGGGGGGCCCGCGGCAAGGGACTGGACCATGAGAAAACTGATCGCGGATCGGATGGGGTTGATCGACGCCAGCGGCATTCGCAAGGTCTTCGCCCTGGGCGCCTCGCTGAAGGACCCGATCAACTTCTCGATCGGCCTGCCGGACTTCGACGTGCCCGACCCGATCAAGGCCGCGGCGATCGAGGCGATTCAGCAAGGGCAGAACCGCTATTCGCAAACGGTCGGCCTGGGCACGCTGATTGATAAGGTCCGTGACCGCGTACGGGCCCAGACCCCGTGGGACGACCCGAAGGTGCTGATCACCAGCGGGGCCAGCGGCGCGCTGCTGCTGGCGTTCATGGCGGTGATCGAGCCCGGCGACGAGGTGATCCTGCCCGATCCGTACTTCGTGATCTATAAGCACGTGGTGCGCCTCCTGGGCGGCCGATGCGTGTACATTGACACGTATCCCGATTTCGGTCTGCCGGTGGACAAGATCGCCGCCGCGGTGACCGACCGGACCAAGATGGTCGTCCTGAACAGCCCGGCCAATCCGACGGGGGCGGTGTACCGCGAGTCCGACCTGCGCGATCTGGCCGAAGCCCTGGATGAGACGGGCGTCCTGGTGCTGAGCGACGAAATCTACGACCATTTCTGTTACGACGGGCCGTGTGCGAGTATCACGGACCACTACGAGCACACGCTGTTGGTCAAGGGCTTCAGCAAGAGTTACGCGATGACGGGCTGGCGGATGGGCTACGTGGCCGCGGCCAGTGAGCCCGTCAAGCGGGTCATCGAGGAGATGACCAAGCTGCAGCAGTACACGTTCGTCTGCGCGCCGACGCCGTTCCAGGTCGCGGCTCAGACGGCATTGGACATGGATGTGTCCGAGTACATCGCGGCGTACCGACGCAAACGCGACCTCGCGGTGGGGGGGCTGAAGGACCACTTCGAGCTCGGGTATGAGCCGGCCGGTGCGTTCTACCTGTTTGTCAAGGCGCCGGACAACGTCCCGGACGCCACGACGTTCGTCACCCGGGCCATTGAGCATAACGTCCTGATCATTCCCGGATGCGTGTTCAGCGAGAAGGACACGCACTTCCGAATGTGCTATACGACAACGGATGAGAAGATTCGGCAGGGGGTGGAGATTCTGTGCGGTCTGGCCGGGTCATAAGGAGCGCCGGCCCGTGACATTCACCATCCCTGGCGGCGGTTGGAGCGAGCGACGGGAGTCTCCGGTATGAAAGCGCAGCGGCGCAAGCACATGGGACGAATGACCGCCGGCCTGGCGTTGGGCCTGTTGTGGTGCCTGACGTGCTGGACGGCGCCGACCCGCGTCGCGCGAGGCCAGGGGGACGGCACGGCGGAGGATATGGCCGATGAGCGTCTGGCCGTTCGCATCCCCTGTACGGGCA
>DSDH01000636.1 GCA_011055475.1 Phycisphaerales bacterium
AGTTCAGCGATCCGCTGTTCGAGCCTCGCACAATTCGGGCACCGTGCCGTTGTGTGTACACTGCCGACCATGAGACCAATATCGACAATATGGCGGCTTAACCGTGAGGATTATGGGACGCTAAACAGAAACGGCGGGGTTTTGGGAGAAGGACCGCCGGTGGGTCTGGGAGGGGGACGGGAGAGCGTGAGAACGTATGAACGTGGGAAGGTGAGAAGGTGAGGACGTAAGAACGGGGGAAGGGCGTGGATTCCTCGATCGGGCCCGGCACGGGCCATCCACTTTGCCCTTCGGGTTCAGTGGCTGCCACCCCACGATCTTGTAAGCCCCCCAACGTCATCCCGACCGAAGGGCCGAAGGCCCGCAGTGGAGGGATCCGTTCGAATGGCTGTTCGACAAGGCACCCCACGCCATGCCGCAGCAGTCTCTCCAATGGGGGGTGAACGTTGATCTGTCCGCCAGCCGCTCACGCCATGCGGCTAAGCCACCAGCGGTGTCGCTTCGCGACGCTGACGAGCGGATTCCTCGGCTTCGCGGCGCGTCGCTGCGCTTTGCACCGCTTCGCTCGGAATGACGCGGCCTGGCCGGCGGCCGGCGGCATGACCGCAACCCTCGGTCCTGGTCGCGGCCGGCGGAGCGCGGTAGAATGGCTGCACGCCACGAATCGAACCCGTACAGCGAAAGGACCTGACGATGCATCGACGCGCATTTCTGCAAGCGCTGGGCGCGGCGGCGGGGATGGGGCTGCTGCCCCGGCTGGGCCCCGGGCGGGCCGCCGGCGTCGCGGCCAACCCGCCACGGCCCAACTTCATCATCCTCATCGCCGACGACCTGGCGTGGAACGACGTCGGCTGCTTTGGCCACCCGACGATCCGCACGCCCCACCTGGACCGGATGGCCGCCGAGGGGATGCGGTTCACCAGCGCGTTCCTGACGACGGCATCCTGCTCGCCGACGCGGTGCAGCGTGATCACGGGCCGCTATCCGCACGCGACCGGCGCCGCCGAGCTGCATCAGCCGCTGCCCGCCGACCAGGTGGCGTTCCCGGGCCTTCTCCGCGAGAGCGGCTACTACACGGCCGCCGCGGGCAAATGGCACATGGGCGACGACGCCCGGCGGCACTTTGACCGTATCTATGGCGGCGGACCCAGCGGCGGCGAACAATGGCTTCGGGCCCTGCGCGAGCGGCCCAACGACCGGCCCTTCCTGCTGTGGCTGGCCGCGTCCGACCCGCACCGGCCCTACCGGCCGGACACGATCGACCCGCCACACAGGCCCGAAGACATGGTCGTGCCGCCCTTCCTGCCGGATGCGCCGGAGGTGCGTCGTGACCTGGCGCTGTACTGCGACGAGGTCTCGCGGCTGGATGCGTTCGTGGGGCGGGTGCTGGATGAGGTGGACCGACAGGGCATCGACCAGGACACGTGCATCCTGTTCTTCTCCGACAATGGCCGGCCCTTCCCGCGATGCAAGACGCGGCTGTATGATTCGGGCGTCAAGACCCCCCTGCTGGTCCGCTGGCCGGGGCGCGTGGAGCCGGGCACGGTGTGCGATGGCCTGGTGAGCGTGGTCGATTTGGCGCCGACGATCCTGTACCTGGCGGGGCTGCCGGCCAGCGAGACTTTTCACGGGGTGTCGTTCGCCCCCCTGCTGCGCGATCCGGCGGCGACGACCCGTGAGTACGTCTTCGCCGAGCACAACTGGCACGACTACCAGGCCCACGAGCGATCCGCGCGGTCGAAGGACTTGCTGTACATTCGCAACGCCTTCCCGCATTTGCCCGGCACGCCGCCGGCGGATGCCGTCCGCTCGGAGACGTTTCAGACGATGCGACGGCTGCGGGGTGAGGGTCGGCTGGGCGCCCACCAGCACGATTGCTTCATCCTGCCCCGCCCGGCCGAGGAGCTTTACGACGTGAACAAAGACCCGTACAGCCTGCACAATGTGGCCGAGGACCCGGCCTACGCCGACGCCCTGGGCCACATGCGGGCGGTGCTGGAGGACTGGATCCGGCGGACGGACGACCGGATACCGGCCACGCCGACGCCCGACCGGTTTGACCGGGCCACGGGACAACCGCTTCAACGATGACCGGCCCGACGCCAAGGAGTTCCGGGACGCGGGAACGCATCAACTGACGGCCAGCTTTAACCTGGCCTGGCCCAAGAAAGACGGCCGCTTCTCCCAGCAGTGCCCCTACTGATCGGCAGGATGCGCACCGATCAAGGGTGCATGCGTACGATCCGACACACCGGCCCGGCGTTTCAATCCGGCTCGGTTTGACGATTGCGAGGCGGCGGTGCGCCCCCATCTTCCCCATGTCGTCGCGGGCTTGCGACCTGCGCCATAGCGCAACCCACCTGCGCGTTTCGCTGGACTTGGAGGCAGGAGCGCAGGACAATGGATCGGCTGGATTGCCGCATGACAACCGCAACAGAAAGGGGAGCAGATGAGCACACGACTCGCCTTCCATCGCATTCTCATGATGGGCCTGCTGGCCGCCGCGACCGCGCAGGCCGTCAGCCCGCAGCCCGATGAGTTCCGCTTTCGCGACGCGTGGATGGGGCTCCTGCTGGGCCGGGGCCAGGACGCCGCGCCCCCGCACCTGCGGCTGCTATACGAGGATGTGAGCGATGGGGTCTCGCGGGGCAAATCGTGGCGGGGCACGCCGTTTCAGATCGGCCAAAAGACCTACGCGCACGGTCTGGCGTTCAACGCCATCAAGCATGTCGAGGTCGTCCTGGATCGGCCCGGCGAGCGGTTCACCGCGGACGTGGGATTGGAGAACAACGACGACACGCAGCGCGGCGCGGCCACCGGCCACGGCTCGGTCACGTTCCACGTGCTCATCGAGGGTCAGGAGGTGTTTGCCTCCGACGTGCTGCGGCTGAAGGATGGCCACCGCTCCATCGACGTGCCGCTCGACGGCGCCCGCCGATTCGAGATTCGCGTCCAGGATGGCGGCGATGGCCGCGGCTGGGACCAGGCGCTCTGGGCCGAAGCCATCGTGCACCTGCAAGACAAGACCCGCATCCGGCTGCAAGACCTGCCCATCGAGCACCCCGGCCGGCCCGTTTCGCCGACGAGCCCGCCCTTCTCGTTCGTCTATGGCGGCACGCCATCGAGCGATCTGCTCAAGGACTGGTCCATCACGCAGACCACGCGAAAGCTCGATGCCGACCGCACCGAGCATACGCTGACCTATGCCGATGCCGCGACCGGCCTGCACGTCCGCTGCGTCCTGGTCGCCTACGAGGACTTCCCCACCGCCGAATGGACGCTGTATTTCAAGAACACGGGCTCGGCCGACACGCCGATCCTCGAGAAGATCCAGGCCCTCGACGTCGCCCTCAGCCGCGGTGAGGGCGAGTTCGTGCTGCACCACAACATCGGCTCCCCCGCGAACGGCAACGACTATGGCCCGCTCGAAACGCGGCTGGGCCCCGGCGCAGCCAAGCGGCTCGGCGGCACGGGCGGCCGGCCAACGAACGCGGACTGGTCCTACTTCAACCTCGAATGGGGCGGCCGAGGCCTGATCGTCGCGGTCGGCTGGCCGGGCCAGTGGGCGGCGCAGCTCCAGCGCGACGGCGCCCGCGGCCTGCACCTGCAAGCGGGCCAGGAACTGACGCACTTCGTCCTGCATCCGGGCGAGGAGGTCCGCAGCCCGCTGATCGTCCTGCAATTCTGGAAAGGCGACTGGATTCGCGCCCAGAACATCTGGCGGCGTTGGATGATGGCCCACTCCATGCCCACGCCCGGCGGGCGGCTTCCCCAGCCGCTGCTGCTGGCCTCCAGCTCCCGCCAGTACAACGAGATGATCGACGCCGATGAGGCCAAGCAGATCATGTTCATCGACCGCTACCTGACCGAGAACATCCCGCTGGACTACTGGTGGATGGACGCCGGCTGGTACGTCCATCATGGCGGCGGCTGGCCCCGCGTGGGCACCTGGGAGGTGGACAAGGCCCGCTTCCCGAACGGCCTGCGGGCGGTGTCGGACCATGCCCACGGCAAGGGCCTGAAGGTCCTGGTCTGGTTCGAGCCGGAGCGGGTCACCGCCGGCACGTGGCTCGCGGAGAACCACCCGGAATGGATTCTGGGCGGGGCCAAGGGCGGCCTGCTTAACCTGGGCAACGACGACGCCCGCACGTGGCTCACCGAGCACATCGACGGCCTGATCACCGAACAGGGGATCGACCTGTACCGCCAGGACTTCAACATCGACCCCCTGGGCTACTGGCGCGGGGCGGATGCCCCGGACCGCCAGGGCATGACGGAGATTCGCCACGTCACGGGCTACCTGGCGTACTGGGATGAGCTGCGGCGGCGGCATCCGGGTATGCTGATCGACTCGTGCGCCAGCGGCGGGCGACGCAACGACGTCGAGACGATGCGCCGGGCCGTGCCGCTGTGGCGAAGCGACTACGCCTACGAGGCCATCGGCCATCAGTGCATGATGTACGGCCTGTCGCTGTGGCTGCCCTATCACGGTACCGGGACGGTGTTCACCCGCAACGCATCGTACTACGGCAGCGGGCCCACGCCCGTCGAGCCGTATGCGTTTTGGAGCAACGCCTGCCAGGGCACGGGCATGGGCATTGACGTGCGGCTCAAGGAGCTGGACTACGCGGCGATCCGGCGGCTGCTCGATCAGTGGCGGCGGATCGCGCCGAACTACTACGGCGATTTCTACCCGCTGACGCCGTGGACGCGGGACCCGGCGGCGTGGATGGCCTGGCAGTTTGACCGGCCCGAGGCGGGCGCCGGGGTCATCCAGGCGTTCCGGCGGCACGAGAGCTTCTACGAGGCCGTCCGCCTGCGGCTGCGGGGCCTGGATGCCGACGCCGAGTACACCGTGACCGACATCGAGACCGGCCATGACCAGCGCCACCCGGGCCAAAGGCTCCTGACCGACGGCCTGCGGATCACGCTCGACGAAAAACCCGCCGCCGCCGTCCTGACCTACCGCAAGGCCAAATGACGATAAACCCGGATTCCGGGCGCAACAGCCCCGCCGGGTCAAAAAGACGCCCTGCGCCCAAAAGGTGTTGCGAGCCGCGCAGTGAGCCCACTACAATGGGGGTTGACCACCTGAAGGTCTCGCCCCAGGGAGCGGGCGGTAAGGGCCGTCTGCAAGGTCGGGGGCCTGAATGATCGAGGCGACGGGAGGACTCCGATGAGTGAAACGTGCGAGAACTGCGGCAAGCAAATCGGTGACCTGGAGACACCCCACGTATTTCAAGGGCACATCGTCTGCGCCGAGTGCGACAAGAAACTCCGCACTGGCGGCTCACCACCTGAAATGCCCGACGCAAGCAAGGAGTATTCTGAACGCAAGGCCCCTGGCGAGGAACGTGTACTGTATGACGGGCGACCGTCCATGTGGCGCAATCGACCCGTCGGCTTTGTGTTGAGTTTGTTTCTCATTCTGGTCGGAGGAGTAGGTCTCGTGATCCTTGCTATCTGGTACCTGAGGGTACTTGGCACGAGATTGACTGTCACCAGCGAGAGAACGACCCTTCGCCACGGTATTCTGTCAAAACATATAAGTGAGGTGCTACATCGAGATGTTCGATACGTGGAATTGACGCAAGGGGCTTTACAGCGGCTCTTGGGAGTGGGGACTATCGAGATTGCCTCGGCCGGACACGCTGGAGTTGAGCTCGCCGTAAGCGGCATCCCTCATCCCGACAAAGTCAAGCAGATCATCGACGAACAGCGACGCTGCACATGATGCAGGAAGCAGGACGAGAGGCTGGGCGCAACGAAAACGCCGGCGTTAGTGGCCGGCGTTGGGCCGGGGATCAAATCCCCGGGGGTGTTACTCATTATTATCTTCGTCAATAGTATAACGCAAGTTCGACGAAAGTCAAGTATACGGCATGAGCAAAGTCTCTTCTACAGCGCACAAAGACGCCGCAACTCCCCTTAGAATAGCGGTTTACGTTGACGGCTTCAACCTGTATTTTGGCCTCAAGGATGCCGGGTTGAAGCGGTACTACTGGCTCGACATCTGGCGGCTCGCCGAGAATCTCGCCCGAGGAGGCTCGGTTTGCTTGGTGAAGTACTTCACAGCTCGGATCAAGGCCAATCCCGCGAAGGAGCGACGGCAACGGGTACTCCTGCACGGCTCAGGTCACCATCGACCGGCCTTGGAGATCATCCTCGGGCACTATCTCCTCAAGCCTTGGCAGTGTCGGAGTTGTGGCCATGTTTGGCAAGTGCCGGAGGAGAAAAAGGACGGACGTCAACATCGCGACAAGTCTGCTTGGCGATGCTTACGAGAACCGGTTCGACCGGGCGATTCTGGTCTCAGCAGACAGCGATTTGGTGCCGCCCATTGACAAGATCCGCGCTCTGTGGCCGGGCAAGAGAATTGTGGCGGCTTTTCCGCCAAGGCGAACATCCAAACACCTCCAGCAAATGGCACACGGCTTTTTCTACATTAGTGAAAGGACAATCCGCGTGTCCCAACTCCCGAATCCCGTGCAAACACCGGACGGGCGACAGTTCTGGAGACCGACGGAGTGGAAATAGAAAAACGGACAGGAACAGTGGCCACCGCCTGTCCCGGCCCATCGCGGCTAGTGTGACGAGGGGCACGGCGTGTGGACACAAGTGACGAACAGATCGCATGGGTTCGGGAACAGGGGTGAACCCCTTCGACGAGTCTGGAGGCCCTTATGACTGAATCATCGGATACCTCCGGCGAGTATGTGAAGAAGTCGCTTGGCTCCAAGGCGCTGGCCTTGTTGATAGGAGCCTTGGGCCTCTACATATTGCTGAAGATATGGATTCCGATGGCTGCCAACTGGCGACCGTTCGGTTTTTTTGACATCTTCTTTTTGTTTACGTTCCCCATACCCGTTACCCTCGTCGGAATCTACTTTTTGCATACCGCTGGCCATTTGTGGCGTGGACTTTCCTCCAAAGGGCTGCGTAAGGCGTCCGTGTGCCTGGCCTTTCTCCTCGCGGCAATGGCATTACTTTCGTTATCGCGGAGATTTCCTGACCGAAGCGATAGCGTCCGAACTCTGCTTATATTTCCGCCCGCAATGGCCCTTGGCGGCCTGTTCTATCTGGCTGTAAAACACTGCCTTTTCAAATGGTTCGCGCTGGCCGAGGTGATGGATTATGCCGCCCATCGAAGGGCTACGAAGGTCTATTTCGGTTTGTTGGCGTACGCATTGTGGACTGCCATAGCAGTCACCATCGAACTGCTCCCAAGGGACCCCGACTATGAACACGTTCCGGCCAACGACTGGCTTGCAGGGCTGATTGTTTTGGGGTCCATACCCCTGGCGTTCGGGTGCTATCGACTGGGGTTGCGGTTCTTCTTGAGGCCGCCCCCGGAGACAGGCGGCAACAACGGCCCGCAGCCGGAAGCCGCGTCCGCCGAGCCAGGCCCGGCGGATGACAAGGGCGAGCTTCTCTGTGAGCTCTGAGCGCTCTGTGGCAACCTCCATGACCGGATGCAATGAAGAAGCCACAGAGGCCACCGAGGACACAGAGAGAACGGACAACCTGGATTTCCGCCAGAGTCTGCCCCCGACTGGAATCCGGCCGGGCGGCATGGCCACGCTCGCGTGGCCATGGGCAAGCCATCCGGCCCTGGGCGATGCTCAGACCGCATGGGTTCTGGAGCAAAACCGAGCCATCCGGCAAATCCGGCCCGTGACAGGGCGCCGGCGTCAGGCCCGCCAGGGGCGCTGGCGTTGGCGGTGCTTATCGACCATGGCGCGGGCGATCTGGGCGTCCTCGGCGACCTGCCAGTCGAACATGCCCACGCAGACGAAGTCCGCCCCGCCCTTGAAGGCGTACTCAAACCCGCTCTGCGGCCGGATCGCCCCGGCGGCGAGCGTCTTGAACGCGATCCACGGCACGGTGACCGTCTTGAAGAACTCGATCGTCTGCTCGGGCGTCATGGACCAGTAGTTGTCCGCGCCGTTCTCGATGACGTCGAGCTGCTGATCGGGCCGCCGCGCCGACCAGTAGTCCTGGTGGTGCAGCGTCTTGACGTAGAAGTCGGGCCTGTAGCCGCTGGTCTCGGCGGCGATGATCACGTCCAGCATGTGGGCCCCGATGCCCGCGGGCAGGCCCTGGCGCTTCACGTGGTCCACGATCTTCGCCAGCTTGTCCATCTGCCCGTCCCGCAGCCAGCGGTCGCCGATGACGCCCTGGATATAGACCGCCGAGGCGCCCCAGTCGATGGACCGCTGCACGTTGGTGAACAAATCGCCGGGCGTGGGGTGCCCCTCGGCGATCCATTGAATCCGGCCGCCGCGGTCCCAGTGCTTTTTGAAGATCTCCATCGGCTTGTCGCGCGGATCGGCGATGATCGTGTTGATGCCGTGGGCCTCGCACAGGGCGAGCGTCTCGAGCACCTTGGCCTCGGTGTTGTAGCGGCGCTGCAGCTCCGAGACGTAGCGCAGGTCGCGGGCGTGCGCCCAGCCGCTGATCAGGTTGCCGCCGGAGATGAGCCGGCTGACCGCGAGCGTGCCGATCCGGCCCATGGGCATGCCCTTGGCGCCCGGCGCCACGGGGGTCATCTTCGACCCCGCCGACCCGGCACTCGACGCCGCGGACGCCCCGGCCGCCAGCCCCAGGCCCGCACCCACGGCCACACCCTGCTTGATGAAATCGCGACGATCCACGTGTGACATGCCCGGCTCCCTTTCCCAAGACCGCAACGAACCTGCATTTGTGACCCGTTACAGCGTAGGCCGCCGCGGCGAAAAACGCAAGCTCCCGGCGGACCGACGGTAACAAAAAAAGGGCCGCGAATCCAAAGACCCGCGACCCCGGCACCTTCCTCCCGACGATGGACGCCTATTCAACGCCCATCAGGTAATTTTGACTGAAGATCACCCAGTCCAGCATGTCGATCACGCCGTCGGCGGGCATGCTGATATCCGCCGCCGGGTTCCAGTTCGCATCATCGCGCCGGCTGAGCCACGCGGCGTCAAACACGGCCAGGTCCTCGTCGTCCACGTCGCCGTCGGCGTCGAAGTCGCCGGCGTAGCTGCGGCCCGCAATAAGGTCGTCACTGTGCAGCCACTCCTCGAGCATGATGAGGTAATCGTCCATGTCCACGTCGCAGTCGCCGTCGGCGTCGGCCCGCAACGGGCAATGGAAGATCCGGAACGCCCCGCTCTGAACGGCGTCGCCCACGGCCGGCGTGACCCGCACGCGGCATGCGTCGCTGTTGCTCAGCGGCACGAACCAGTCATACTGCGTGATGCCGTTCGGGTCGGTCACGGTCGTCTCGGGCCGCGCCGGCGGGGACACCTCGTACCAGTTCGTGCCATCCAGCGTGTAATCGACGATCACCGTCCCAACGCCGCCGCCGACGGCCTGCCAGCGGATCGGCTGGACCGAACCCGTGGCGAAAATCTCCCCGCCGACGGGACTGAGCAGTTCCAGGTGCCCGAATTGCTCCAACGCCAGGGCATGATCCGTCCCGGCGGAGACCCTTACGAACGCGTTGCCCCCCGGAACCGACATCACGCCGTCGGCGTTCCAGGCATACAGCGAGCCGTCCTTCTTGATGGCCACGCAGAAATTGCCGCCCGCGCTGATCGCCGTGTACCCGGCATCCTGGGGGGCGTTGGTCTCGAGGGCATCGTTGTTGCCCCAGACCGCGATCGAGCCGTCGGCGCGAAGGGCCATCGCGTGCTGCACAACCGCCACGCCCTCCCTGTACCCGCCGGCCGAGACCGCCACGAAGTCGTTGCCCACGGGCACATCGTCCTGCAGGTCGCCGCTCACGCGACCCCACACCTGCAACGAACCGTCGGACTTGATGGCCACATTAAACGACAAACCCGCATCGACGGCCTTGTAACCGGCTCCGAGCGGGCTGGTGCCCTCGCCATAGAAATTGGAGCCCACCGCCACGATCGCCCCGCTGCTGCGCATGGCCACGCTGTGCCAGCCGCCGGCGCTGATCGCGACGTAGTCCGTCCCCGCGGGGAAGTTGAGCTGTCCTTCGATGTTGCGGCCGGCCCCCACGATGCTGCCATCGGCCTTGAGGGCCAGGCTGTGGAATTGCCCGGCGGCGACATCCTTATAATCCTCGCCGGTCGGGAGGTTCAGTTGGCCGTTGGTGTTGCTCCCCCAGCCATGGATCACCCCATCGCTGTCGACCGCCAGGCTGAACCCGGTGCCCGCGGCGATGGCCGTGAAGGTGTCCCCCTCCGGGGCCGTGCTCTCGCTGCCCCAGGGGTAGATCGTGCCCGCCGGTGCCGACAGACCCAACATCAGGATACAACCAGCCACCAGCAGCGGAATGAATGATCGCGTGCTATTCATCTGCCAACCTTTCCTTGCGTGTGCAACGTAGACAATTCCCCTCACCCACCGGCGGGCGACAGGCCGCCTGCGCCGGGACCATCGGCGTTGGACCAGTGCATTCGAGGCCGGACGTGAACCGGAAAGGCTGCAACGGGACCGTCACCACTCCTCTGCACACCTTGCCCTAATTTACCGCAATCGGCCCTGAAAGTCAACCCAAACTCACAGTTTCGGCACATTTGGCGGCCCCAGGGCCCGGATTTGCGACCGGAGCCCTGAACCATGGCCTCGCGCCTCCAGACGACGACCTGTCCCCGCGGTGGGAATATGGGCAATCCCGGCTGTCGGCAGGCGGCCAGAAGCGCCCTCCCTGCCGGAGGGCTATTCGCCGACCAGCAGGTACTGCGGATTGGGCCGGGCCTCGATACGCAGGCACTGCGTCCAGGAGGTCTCCCGCCGCCCGCCCAGCATGTCCACAACCACGGCCCGGCCCGCCTGGACCGGCAGCGTCACCTCGTGGGCCTCGCCCGTCGTCCACACGGCGATCGCCTGCCTGTCGCCCTTGACGAATTGCAGGGCGAAATCCGCCGGATTCGCCAAATCCAGCCGTTTATCGAACGAAAAGCCCCCCAGCGTCTCGGTCAGGACCTTGGCCGCCTCGTAGGCCGTTTTCGGCCGCAGATCGTGCTCCACGGTGCCGAAGTTGTGCTCCCTTTCCTGCGGATCGGTCCCATCGTTTTTCCAGTCATACCAGATGTTCACGGCCACGCGCTGGGACAGGTTGGTCAGGTACATCCGCGCCAGGTAGCGGGCCTGCTGCTCGTCGGTCAGCGGTCTCTTGTCCCAGTTGACGTTCGAGTAGCCCCACTCGCCTGAGATGATGGGCACCTTCTTGTCGGGGGCATACTGCTTGATGAGCCTGCGGAGCCGCTCGTAGTCCGCAATCACCGTCTCGGGCGCTTGGGGCCGATACGGATGCACGGAGACGACGTCGATCCACTCCAGAAGGCCTTCTTTGAAGCACGCCTCCAACCAGTCCATGGGGATGCCCGACGTCGCCGGGGCCACGACCAGCCCGGAGGGGTCCGCCGCCCGGATCTGCGGGGCGGCCTGCCGCACGAGGGCACAATAGTCCTCCACGCTGGGCTGGGGACGCCAGAACTGCTGAATGTTCGGCTCGTTCCAGATCTCCCACAGGATACCGTGTCCACGGTAGCGGTTCGCCGCCGCCTCGGCAAACGCCGCAAAGGCCGCCCTCCCCTCGGGCGTCCGCACCGAACGGTCCTCCTCGTAGAGCCGGTTGCTGTAATCGAGAATGTAAAGGATGCGAATCCCGCGGTCCACGCACCCCTTCGTCAGGTCATCGTAGCCGGCCCGGTCGAAGCCATAGACGCCCTTTTGCCGCTCCACGCCACCCCAAGCCAGGTCCATACGGATGAACCGCAGGCCCGCCTGCCGGATCAGGTCCAGGTCCCGTGGTTGGCCCGTGAAGTGAATGTTCACGCCCAGCCCATCGGGAATGACCAGATTGGGCAGGGGCTCGGCCCCGAACGCAGGCCCCAACCCGCATCCAACGACGACCAAAAACAGCAAGCTACATCCGAGAGTGCAGGTCTTCATGGGTCGATCCTTTCTGAAAGTCCAGGAATCAGCCCATGTATTGTCCCCTCAGGCGGCGGCCTTGTCAACACGGCCACGGCGCCGACGGGTCTCGACCACGTCTGTCTCAATCAGGGAGCGGCCAAGATCGCCAATTCCACGCTCCCGACAAGATAGCTTCCACCATCGGTCTGCTGCCGAACCTCCAACGTGTACGAACCCGGCTCGAACGGCCCCAGCAGCGCCCGCACGGGGTATTCGCAGATGCAGTCACACGGGGCATCGGGAATCTCAAGTTCCAGCAGGTGGATGGTCCGGCCCTCGATGTCCATCACCAGTTCCATCCGCTCGGCACAGCAGTTGGCCGGCACGCGATCCTCGAAATACACGTACCGGCCCCGCACTTCGACTCGGAATCGGGGTTCATCGTCCGGCTCTTGCGGCGCGCCGTCACAGCCGTTCCATCGGGCCTCCAGCCGGGGCTCACCGGCGCCGATAAGCCAACACTCAGCGAAAACCCGCACATCGGCGAGCGTCACGCGGCCATCCCAGTCCAGGTCCGCCCCGCCACACTCGATGCACCAATCCCGCAGATGCCACCCGGCGAGCACCGCGAAGTCGTCCAGTTGCACGTCGCAATCCACGTCCAGATCGCCCGGCAGCCGCACCGGGCCCACGTGCAGGGCATCAAGCCCGAAGTCGGCCAAGTCCTCCAGGGGCCCGAACTCCCGCACAAGATCGAGATTGCGCATCACGATCCGCCCTCGGTCGCTGAGCAGGTCCCCCTCGCCCACGTGCCCCAGTCGGGCGTCGGTGAAGCTCTCCTCCACGCTGAACCAGACCTCCCCGTGCGGCCATACGAACACCGCATCCAGCCCGAAATCCTTGGGCCTCGCGTCGATGGGCTCAAAGCCCGCCATCAACTCGGCGTTGGTCCGATAAACCGTGCCGTCGCTGCACAGCAAATCCCCGTGGCCGATCGTTTTCCCCAGCCGCTCCGAGAAGAAATCCTCCTCCACGCTGAACCAGAACCGCCCCGCCGCACCGGCGCCGTCGGCGCCGGTGTCTTGGGCGACGGCGTCCAGGCCGAAGTCCGGCGCCGGCGGCATGGGCTCAAACGGCCCGATCAGATTGCCATACCCCAACACCACCCAGCCGGCGTCACTGAGCAGATCACCCGCGTGCAGAAGTCCCAGCGTCTCGCTGAAGATATCCTG
>DSDH01000142.1 GCA_011055475.1 Phycisphaerales bacterium
TGCGGCGCAACCGACGCAGGCGGAGCCTGCGCGATGTTACCGGGAAGATGAACCCTCCAAACCGTGGGCTGATAGCACGAGCAGAGACCGTCGGAGCGGCGCGATCGTGAAGATAGGATTCGGTGCATCAGAGGTGCCGATCGGACTCGGCGGCGGCCGATGGTGGCGGATCACCGGCGGGACGGACATCCGCCGGCGGGGGCCGCGTGCCCTCGTCGGGGTACTGTTGGCGGGTCTGGCGGCCTGGACCGTGCTGGACATCTTCTTTGCGCCGGTCGGACAGGTGGAGCACGACAGGACGGCCCAACACGTTTTGCTGGGCTGTTTGTGGGTGTTGATGGCCCTATGCGCGGCGGGGGCACGGCTGGACCTGATGATCTGCGAAAGCGGATTGATGCATGCGATGGCGGCGTACGCACTGCTGGTCGGCGTGCATGGCCTCGTGCGACTGGCGGGTGCGTGGGACTATGCCACGCTGGTGACCTTGGCCAAGCACCTGTTCTGGATCGTGGCGTATGTGGCCGCAGTGCGGTTGCAGCAGGCCGGGGCGCTTCGAGCCCGCGATTTGAACCGGGCGGCGCAGGTGGCGATTGTCTGCGTGAGTACGCGGCTGATCGCCTCGGTCTTCGACGGAACGGTCATGGAGTATGAGGCCACCGGCTGGGCGTATTGCGTCGCCCGGTTGCTGCCGTTGTTGCTGCTGGTGCATCGGCCCGGCGTCGTGGGCAGAGTCGTGCTGGTGTCCGCGGTAGTCGCGGTGGTCTGTACGCTCAAGCGGGGGGCTCTCGTGGCCATCGTCCTGGGACAATTGGGTTTCCTTGTGGCCTGGGGACATGTGCATCCGCGACAGCGGAGCCGGGCGGTTGCCCTGGGGATGCTGATCGGCTTGGCTGTAGCGGGGGTTTTGGCGTGGCGGTGGGAGGCGTTTGTCGGGCGTCTGGCGGACTTGCAGAGTCTGGAGACGGCCGGGTCCTGGCGGGGATCGTTCTACCGCATCATCCTTGAGCAGTGGTGTCGGCTCGACACGGTGCGGCAGATCGTCGGGGCGGGGTTTTGGGCCGTGCCCGATCTGCTGGAGCGGGTGTGGGTGCGGCAGTATGCCCACAGCGATTGGCTGGAGATTCTCTACGATTACGGGCTGATCGGTGTGGGGGTATTCGTATGGCTGAATCTGGCGATGCTGGGGCTGGTGTGCCAGGCGTGGCGGCGGCGGGACGAGACGCTGCCGGCCTTGGTGATGAGCGTCATAGTGTTTTGGCTGGGGACGCTGTATTCGGGGTTCACGTTCTGGCCGGAGATGGTCTGGTTCGGCCTGCTGCTGGGTTACGCCGCCGGACGCATCGAGGCCGGCCAGCGGCGGTGGGCGTGGAGGTGTGCAACATGATCGCGATTCATCACACGCCGGGCAGCTTCTCGGATCGCTGGCTCGCGTATGCCCGACAGCTCGGTTGCGACGTCCGCGTTGTGGATGCGTATCGGCCGGACATCTTTGACCAGTTGCGAGGCTGCACGGCGCTCTTGTGGCACTGGGAGCACTGGCGGCCCGATGCGGTGGCGGCCGCCCGTCGGATATTGCCCGCCGCCGAGCACCGGGGCCTGCTGGTGTTTCCGGACATGAAGACCTGTTGGCATTACGATGACAAGGCCGCCCAGAAGTACCTGCTGGAGGCGGTGGGGGCGCCCGCGATGCCGGCGGTCGTATTCTATGATGAAGATGCGGCGCTGCGATGGGCGGCCGAGGCCGAGTTTCCCAAGGTGTTCAAGCTGGCCTGCGGTGCGGGCGGGCGAAACGTGCGGCTCGTGCGCTCGCCCCGCCAGGCCCGGGCGCTGATCCGCCGAGCGTTCGGCCGGGGGTTCAGGCCCTTCGGCGGCGTATTCAGCGACGGTCGGACCCGGTTGCGAGCGCTGGGCAAGGTCTCCGGGGTTGGCCCGAAGGTGCGGAAAATCCGCGACTACGTGCGCAAGGTCCACCGGGTCAACAGCGGTCTTCCGCGACAACGCGGGTATGTGTACTTTCAGGACTATGTGCCCCAGCCGGGCTGTGATGTTCGCGTCATCATCATCGGGGATCGGGCGTTGGCGTGCCTGCGGGAGACGCGGCCGGGCGATTTCCGGGCATCGGGCAGCGGGCGGATTTTCTACGAACCCCAGCGAATTCCGCTGGACTACGTGCGGACCGCCTTCGAGGTGGCCGACCGGCTGGCTACGCAGTGCATCGGCTTCGACTTCCTGGTCGGGCCCGCGGGGGAGCCGGTGATCGGCGAGATCAGCTACTGCTTTCCGTCCGCCGGCATCTATGCGTGCCAGGGGTATTGGGATCGGCAACTTCGTCACACGCCAGGGCATCACCACCCCGAGGACCTGATCTTTGATGATGTGCTGGCCGAGCTCTCGAAGCGGGCCGGGCAGGAACCGGACACGGCGTGCGCATCCTCCTGATTAACAAGTTTCTGTATGGGCGGGGCGGCGCCGAGCACAGCACGCTGACCACCGGGCGGCTGCTAGAGGCCCGGGGGCACGAGGTCATCTACTGGGGCATGGCGCATCCGCAGAATCCATCGTATCCGCACGAGGACTGTTTTACGCCCCACGTGGACTACGACGATTTGCCCGGTCTGCGTCCCAAGATACGGGCGGCGGTGGACATCCTGTGGTCGCGCCGGGCCCGACGGCAGATGGAGCGTCTTATGAAGCGTGTGCGGCCGGACGTAGTCCACATGAATAACATCGCCCACCAGCTTTCGCCCTCGTTTCTGCCGGTGTTGAAGCGATATGGGATTCCACTCGTGATGACGCTGCGGGATTACAAGCTCGTGTGCCCATCGTATGCGATGCTCAGTGGGGACGGCCTGTGCGATCGTTGTGCCGGCGGGCGGTACTACCACTGCCTGCTGCGGCGCTGCACAAAGGGGTCCTACGCCAAGAGTCTGGTGAACACGCTGGAGATGTACTTCCATCACCAGTGGATGGGCGTGTACGACCTGATCGATGCGTTCATCTCGCCCAGCCGGTTTCTGATCACGCGCATGAAAGCGATGGGGTTTGGCCGACGGATTCGTTGGCTTTCCAACTTCGTCGAGGTGGAGCGACTGGAGCCCGGTTACGAATCGGATGGCCGAACGCTGGTCTATTTCGGCCGGCTCTCGCGGGAAAAGGGCCTCCTTACATTGCTCGATGCCGTCAGGGGGCTGGACGTCCGGCTGCGAATCGTCGGAGACGGCCCCTTACGGGGGGAGCTTGAATCCCGGGTTCGCAGTGGGCACTTGCGCAACGTATGTCTGCCGGGGCATCACAGCGGGCCCGCATTGCACGAGATCATTCGGAGCGCCACGGCGGTGGTCTTGCCCTCCGAGTGGTACGAAAACAACCCCCGCTGCCTGCTGGAGGGATTCGCCCTGGGCAAGGGTGCCATCGCGTCGCGGATCGGGGGCATCGGTGAACTGGTGACGCCCGGCCATACGGGCTGGCTTTTCGACGCGGGCAACGTGCGGGCCCTGCGTACGGCGATTCAGGATATGCTGGCGAACCCAGACAAGGCGGCCCGGATGGGGCGGAACGCCAGGGCATACGTGGAGCGGTTCCACGGTCCTGACAGGCACTATCGACGACTTCTGGCAATCTATCGGGCGGCCGGGCGGCGCGGCCCGTCCGCTACGTCGCAGGAGCCCATGATCGCGCCAACATGATGGGGGACGGCTTCGGGGAGGTGCACCGGCCATGCGCAAGAGCATCTATGTATTCGGCTTGCGGGGTTTTCCGCACGTTCAGGGCGGGGTGGAACGGCACTGCCAGAAGCTCTATCCACGTCTGGTCAAGGCCGGTTTTCGCATCACGGCGTTTACGCGTCGGGTCTTCATGACTTATCAGGGCCATCGGTGGCGCGGCGTGCGTCTGGTGGCATTAGCTAGTCCCCGGCGGCAAGGGATCGAGGCGTTCATACATAGCGCACTGGCAACCATGATTTGCCTGATTCGGCGGCCGTATGGCGTGCATATCCACAACATCGGGCCGGGCCTGTTTTGTCCACTGTTGCGCTGGCGTGGCATCCGCGTGATTGTGACGATTCACAGTCTGAACTATCAGCATGAGAAGTGGGGTCCCGTGGGTCGCGCGATCCTGCGGCTGGGGGAGTGGGCTTGTCTGCGTTTTGCCCATGAGGTGATTGTGGTGTCGAACAATATGCGGGCGTTTCTTGAGGGCAAGTATCGGCGGGGCGACGTGCACGTCATCCCCAACGGCGTGGATGAGCCGGTACGGGGCGGAGCGCTCGGCATTCTGGACCGCTTCGGGCTGGCGGGCCGCCGCTACATCCTGCTGGTAGGCCGCATCACGCCCGAAAAGGGCGCCGACGTGCTGATAGAGGCCTTTGGAAGGCTGGGTCCAGTCGATGTGAAGCTTGTCATCGCGGGGCGGAACGACCATGCCACCCGCTACGCCGCCCGCATCCGCCGACTGGCCTCGACTCGGCCGAACGTTGTCCTTACGGGGTTGCTGGATGAGCACGAGTTGAACGGCCTGTACGCCAACGCCAACCTGTTCGTGTTGCCCAGCTATCACGAGGGTCTGCCGATCGCCCTGCTGGAGGCACTGTCGCACGGACTGAGCGTGCTGTGCAGCGACATCCCCGCCAACCGCGAGGTCGGCCTGTCTGAGGATCGGTACTTCCCACGCGGAGACGCCGAGGCTCTGGCCCGGCGACTGCGAGAGTGCCTGCGCCAGGAGCCTTTGAGCGAGGAGCAGCGGCGACGACGGGCCGCCGAAATCCGGAGCCGGTTCAACTGGGATCGGGTCGCGGCGATGACCCTGGGTGTGTACGACAGGGCATTCCGATCATCATCACCGTCTACGGGGAATGAATCGGTTCAAGAGTACATCCCAGTCTGTGAAAGGCCGCCCGGTCGGTGAGAAGGGTGACCGGTCAGGATGGACCGAGCGACAAGGTGAAAGAGGGCCCATGGCGGGTCCTCCTTCTTTTTAAGCCGTCAATCGAGGATGATGCCCGACGGTGGCATCGTGACCAGTCGGGGGCCAAGCGGCGCGGGGGCGGGTATTTCCGGACCGTTATGGGGCGGCCGGCGAACGGGTCCGGCGACCGACCGTATGGATAGCAGCGTTGACATCCGCTGTGCAAGCCGCTAAAGTGCCTTGCCCTGTGGGGGTCGGGATTCTGCGTTTCCAGGGCATGCTCCTACGTACAATAGCGCGATGAAGGAACGGGAATGACCAAGAAGATGAAACTGGCCGGACGGCCTTACGTGATGATTATCCGCGATGGGTGGGGGTACAATCCCCGCCCCGAAGAGGATGCCTACAATGCGGTTAAACAGGCTCGTACCCCGGTGGACGACCGGTTGATGCGGGAATGCCCGCACGGTTTGATCCGGACCTACGGCGAGGACGTGGGGCTTCCGGAAGGCACGATGGGCAACAGCGAGGTGGGCCATCAGAACATCGGAGCCGGCCGGGTCTGCTATCAGGAGTCCGTGCGGATCACCAAGGCGATCCGCGAGGGCGAGTTCTTCAGGAACGAGGTACTGCTCGAAGCGGTCGCCAGGGCCCGCGAAGGCGGCGGCAAGCTGCACCTGATGGGGCTGTGCAGCGACATCGGCGTGCACTCATTGCTGGGGCACCTCTATGGGTGCCTGGAGCTGGCCAAGCGTAACGGCCTGTCACGGGTATACCTGCATGCGTTTATGGATGGGCGGGATTCGCCTCCGAACAGTGGCAAGGGCTACATCGAGCAGATCGAGCGCAAGATGGCCGAGATCGGCGTGGGCCGCATCGCGACGGTCATGGGCCGCTACTACGCGATGGACCGGGATCACCGGTGGGAGCGGGTGCAGGCGGCGTACGATTGCATGGTGTCGGGTGAGGGGGCCAAGGCCCGTTCGGCGGCCGAGGCGATCGAGGCCAGCTATGCCAAGGACCAGACGGACGAGTTCGTCAAGCCGGCGAATCTGCTCGACGGCGATGGGCGGCCCGTGGCGCTGGTCGAGGACGGCGACAGCGTGATCTTCTTCAATTTCCGCGGGGATCGCCCGCGGGAGATCACCCGCGCCTTCGTCGAGAACGAGAGCTTCAAGGGCTTTGAGCGCAAGACGCATCCGCTGGTGCACTACGTGTGCATGACCGAGTATGACGCGACGATTCCCGCGCCGGTGGCGTTTGCGAAGGTCAAGCAGATGCCCAACATCGCCGGCGAGTATTTCAGCAACCTGGGCCTCCGGCAGTTCCGCTGCGCCGAGACGGAAAAGTACGCCCACGTGACGTTCTTTTTCAACGGCGGGCGCGAGGAGCCCTTTGCGGGCGAGGACCGGCAGATCATCCCGTCGCCGAAGGTGGCGACGTATGACTTGCAGCCGGAGATGAGCGCCGAGGGGGTGACCGAAGAGGTCCTGCGTCGGCTCGATACGGACCAGTACGACGTGGTCATCATGAACTATGCGAACCCCGATATGGTGGGTCACACGGGCGTGCTGAAAGCGGCGATCAAGGCGGCCGAGACCGTCGATGCCTGCGTGGGTCGCATCCTGGACAAGGTGGAGCGACTGGGCGGCAGCGCGCTGATCCTGGCGGATCACGGCAACTTCGAGCGGATGTGGGACTTCGAGAATGATATGCCGCACACCGCCCATACGGTGGGCGATGTGCCGATGATCGTGTTCGGCGAGCGGTTCAAGGGACACGCCTTGGCCGAGGGCGGCCGCCTGGCGGACGTGGTGCCGACGCTGTTGGAGATGATGGGCCTGGACAAGCCGGAGGAGATGACCGGTCGGAGCCTGCTGATCTAGGGCGGTGGACGAGCCCGGCGGCCGGGCGGACAGGGATGGACCGATGGGCAGGATCGTCGTTCTCGACGACCAGATGGTGAATATGATTGCCGCCGGTGAGGTGATCGAGCGACCGGCCAGCGTGCTCAAGGAGCTACTCGAGAACAGCATTGACGCGGGCGGGCGGTGTATCCGCGTCGACGTTGAGGACGGCGGATGCCGTCTGATCGCCGTGGCCGACGACGGCTGCGGCATGGATGTGGAGGACATCCGCACGGCGTTTTTCCCGCATGCGACCAGCAAGGTGCGCTGTGCCCAGGACCTGCAAGGGGTCAGGACGATGGGCTTTCGTGGGGAGGCGCTGGCCAGCATCGCCGCCGTGGCCCAGGTGACGGTCACCAGTCGCCCGGCTGACGCCGTGGAAGGGCATCGTCTGCGGATCGACTGCGGCCGGTTTGATGAGGTCGGTCCCTGTGCGACCGCTCCAGGGACGACCATCGAAGTGCGAAATCTCTTCGCGAAGCTGCCCGCACGGCGCAAGTTCCTGCGGACGACGAACACCGAGATGGGGCATATCAGCGAGCAGTTCACGCGGGTCGCCCTGGCCCATTCCGATCTGGACCTGACGTTGACGCATAACGGCCGGACGTTGCACCGCCTGACGGCGGGTGGCGGCCTGGTCGAGCGTATCGGCGAGCTGCTGGGTCGGGTGGTCGCGGACGATCTGATCGAGGTCCGCCGCCAGGAAAAGGGCATGACGCTCCGCGCCCTGCTGGGTAAGCCGGCGACGGCCCGCGGGACCGGGCAGTTCCAGTACGTCTTTCTCAATCGGCGCTACATCCGAGACCGGTTCATCTCCCACGCGATTCGCGAGGCCTACCGCGGCCTGATCGAGCCGAGCAAGTACCCGGTGGTCTTCCTCTTTCTGGAGATGCCGCCGGAGGCGTTCGACGTGAACGTGCACCCGGCCAAGGTGGAGGTGCGATTCGCCAACGCGAATCTGGTGCACTCGCAGGTGCTGGCGGCGCTGCGCGACAAGCTCTTGAGCATGAATCTCGATGCCCCGGGCATGTTGCCCAAGGCCCCGGTGCCGCCGCCGATGCCCGGACCGCCGCCGGGCGATGATGAGGCCCGCCGGCAGCGCATCGCGCAGGCGATGGCCGATTTCTTCCAGAAGCGTCCATCGGGGGGTGGACAGCGGCCGTTGGAGTTTCGCGGCGGGCCCTCCGGCAGCCGATTGTCCGGACCGGCGCCCCATGAGCCGGCGCCCTCATCTTTCGCCGCGCCGGCCCGGCCGGAAGAGACGGCTCCATCCGAGCCCCACGGCCCCTCGACGGCCGACCAAGCGCCCGCCGGGGCGCCCGCTGAGCCCTCCCGGCTGCTGCAGATTCACGACAGCTACATCCTCGTGCAGACGCCTGAGGGTTTTGACATCGTCGACCAGCACGCCCTGCACGAGCGGATCCTGTACGAACGGCTGTGCCGCAAGCTTGCGGACGGGCCGTTGATGTCGCAACGGCTGCTCATGCCGGAGATTCTCGACGTGAGCGACGCTCAGGCCGAGGCCATCCACGCCCACGCGGCCCTGTTCGAGAAGCTGGGGATCGAGATCGCGCCGTTCGGGCCGGGGACGGTCGCGGTGCAGTCGTTTCCGGCGCTGCTTGCCGATATCGACGTGGCCGGGTTCGTGCGCGACCTGCTGGACCGCCTGACCGCGCGGGAGGCGGGGCTGGACGCGGAACGGCTGCTTCACGAGGTGCTCGACATGGCCGCGTGCAAGGCGGCGATCAAGGCCGGTCAGCCGCTCAGCGAGGCGGAGATGGCCCAGCTCCTGGCCGACAAGGCCGTCGTCGAGCGAGCCAGCCGGTGCCCGCATGGCCGACCTACGACGCTGCGGTTCACCCTGGCCGAGCTCGAAAAGCAGTTCAAACGCACGGGCTTTTAGCCAACGGGTCGACTACGGACCGGCGAGCCAATGGGCGGCGAGGATGGCCAGGTCCGCCAGGTCGGCCACGCCGTCGCCCGTGGGATCGGCCGCCCCGACCGTGGCGGGCGTCGTCGCCAGCCACCGGCCCGACAGATACCACACGTCCTCGATCCCAACCCCATCCGGGCAATCGAAATCGCCGCCCCACGCAAACTCCCATGCGAGCCGCGGATAATCGACGCCATCGGCGCACATCCGCCATGTGTCCTCCGTGCCATTGGCGCTCTCGTTGACGAAGTCCCAGCCAGACTCCACGAACGTCTGTTTTAGCTGCATCTCAGCCGTATCGAGGCCTGTACCCCCAGCACTATCAGTCTGGCCCGACGTCTGAATGTCCCAGAAGCTCGCGATGACGGCACCGAAGCCATTTTCTCCCACGAGGCCACCAACCGCCCAATCTCCCGTGACTGCCCCCGTGCTATAGCAGCCGGAGATCGAGCCATACTCATTGCAGCCCACGAGGCCACCGACATAGCAATCGGTCCCTGTGACCGTGCCGGCACTGTAGCTGGCAATGATCCTGCCATTTCCGTTGCAGCCCACGAGGCCGCCAACCCGATCCACTCCCCTGACAGTACCGGTGCTGCAGCTGGCAATGATCATCCCACCATCGTTGCAGCCTACGAGGCCCCCGACACATGAGCCAAACATCAAGCTCCCGATCCCCGCAGTACTGTAACTGGCGATGATTTTGCCGCCTTCATTGCAGCCCACAAGCCCACCAACAAACGCCCCGCTCAGGAAGCCGGCACTGTAGCTCTTGGTGATGGTACCCAAGTTACTCCCTACGATGGCCCCGACACAACGAGGCCCACCTATATTCGCCACGTGCACACCCACATTGGAGATCGACGCCGGCGAGTCTGTCCTGCCGAAAAGACCGAGATAGTAAGAACGACCACCACCGTAGATCCTCAGCTCAAGAATGCGGTGGCCCCTGCCGTCAAAGACACCGCTGAAGGCCGTACCCTGGAACCCATCTGCCAGATTGTCCATATCCGGTGCGATCACGGCCCTATTGAATGTGTAGGCGCTCAGGTTAATGTCGGCCGTCAGGATGAAGTGCCTGTCGTAGTCGTCGGGGGTTTGGCCCAGCGAGATCACGTCGTTGGCGTTGGCGATTTGGTAGGGGTCCTCGGCGGTGCCGGAGCCGCCGGAGTAGGTGCCGGCGGTGGCATAGGGGATGGTAAGGGCGAAAACGATTCCGCACAGAAAGGCCGTTCTCGAACACATGGCAACCTCCGTCGTTTCCCCGCTTTGCGAACCACAATAGCGACAGAGCCATTGTACCGGACCCATGGGGTATAATGCAACGTGGCAATGGAGAAAAACCCACGCAAAACCGGCGTTGGGGCCCATCAGGCTGTTGAAAAAGTGTCACCCCGGACTTGATCCGGGGTCCACGCTCGACGTGGGGTGTGTTCTCTGCAGGCAAAGCGTGGATTCCCGCCCGCCAAGACGCGTCGTCGACTTTCGCGGGAATGACAAAAAGGGCCCGTTTCTGTGGGCCGTACGTTTTTCAACGGACTGTTAGGGGTGTTCTGAGAGGTAGGTCAACTTCAGTGTGGACCCTGTGCGTGATGACGCATGGGACAGGTCAACCATCCCATAACTCTTTATCGCACAGGAAGCTGCGCCCTGATGCGACCACCAGCCTGTATTCAAGCTATATCAACCAACCTCGGCTGATTGCTCCCGCCGGCATCTTACGCCGTTGGCGTGATCCGCCGTTTGACGCCATGATCGGAGGTAGGTGCCGCGTGCGGTAATGCCGCACGCTGGGATCCAGGCGTGGGGTAACCTGCTCTGTGTAGTTGCGGTTTTGCCGGCGACTGATCGCATGGCGCACGTTGAAGGCGAGATTGTGCGTGATCGTCATCATTGTCGGTGCACGCGCTATATGTGCGGCGGCGTTGTTCTATGTGGAGACTTGCCGGGCTCTACGCAGGTACACGCACATACGGGCTTGTTGTCCTGCAGCGCCGCTGGCGGCGATTGTGCTCGCTCGGTACTGGACGGCCAGTTCGGCCGCATGAACAATTCTTCGGGCCACCCAATCACGATGGTGGGGCAGCCCTGCCAGGGGGGCGCCAATGTTGCCGACCATGTTCATGGAGACCGAGACGGCTCCGGAATGACCACCACCGATATCGTTGCAGAAGGCCCGGCTTGGGCTGAGGGTCATGTCCACGCCAAACGTGGCCAATGCGAAGCTGCCGACGAATCAGAGAAGTCCGGCCTTGTCCGTGCCGAGGAATCCCATACGGTCGCCCAGACCGGCACGCCCGGCAGGATCTGGCCCAGTACCCGGGCCCGCACGATGCCCAGAACCTCGGTGGCGATATCGCTGGACGTAATCCCCCCTTTGGCCACGACACAGGCCGGGGCCATCCGAAGCGAGCCGGCGATCTCCCACTGCTCCAGCTTGGACACATCGAACCGCCAACGTTCATCCGGTGCCGTCCACATCCAGGTGTCGCGGCCGTCGCCGCCGTCCACGTTGTAGGTGAGGAAGGAGACGCTGTTCACGCCCTGGCTGGACAGGTAGTTCAGCGCCCCGGTGATGCCTTTGCCTTTTCCGTCGGCCCAGGTCGGATCGCCGGGACGTCAATCGTCCACGTGGGGTTCAAAACGATGCAGCCCGTCGATCAGACTCGGCGTGCTGACGCCACCCAGATCGTAGGTCTGGTCGAATTCCCAGTACCCCAGGAAGTTCTCCGGGCTATCGGCCCCGCCCTTCAGGTCGGCTCTCCATGAGCCTTCGCAGGTAGCCCATCTGCTGCGCGCTGGGCGCGTGGGGCGTCTCGTGCCGGTACAGGGTGGGTTCGAGCACGCCCTTGTGTCCGGACGCATACATCTGCCAGATGCTGTTGTGCCCGTATGTATGCCCGAATGCACCGGCGAGCACGGCCCAGTAGCCCGCCCATCGAACGTGATCATCGGTCGCCGGCCGTGTTGAGGGATACTGCGGGCGCACGGCCCGGGGCAGCCACGTCGCGGGGCGATGGGCAGCCAACTCCTGGAGCCGCTGCTTGCACGTGGGCAGGTCGCTGGCCGAGGCCGCAGTAACCTCGCAGGCCACTGGCGGTCCATACTCGGCATCTACAAGCAGGTACGGCCTTTCGACCAAATGGATTGAACTGGGCGTTGTACCGCTGAACTCGGCGCGTCTCGCACCACAGCGATCCATCCGGTGCACGGGTCCCCGATTCATGGTATAGTGCACGGTGATGGGAGTTGCCACGTCAGGGTATCCGGATCGAGCGGATGTGCCGAAGAATCCGGCAGTCGTCACCCTGTAGTGCCAGTAATGACCCAAAAACCTATAGATATATATGAGTTAGCCGTGTTGCAGCAAGCTGAGACACCTGAGCGAGACATGCGATGAATTGCAGCATATTCCGGTCTATTTTGTGGATCGTGACCGCGGGTTTGGCCATGCGTGCCGGACTGCAAGCCGGTCAAGAGATCCCGCCTCAGCAGGCTGAGGTGAACCGAGTTCTAAGCGGGCTGTTGCCGCTGCCGGAGGGCGTGCCGCGGACGATCATGAATCCCTACCACGCCAAACCCGCCTGGAAGCTCTGGGCTGTCGACCCCTCGCCCGTGACCCTTGACAAGCCCCACATCAAGGGCACGTTTGAGCCGCCCCCCGTGGAGTCGCGGACCTACCCCATACTGGGCCTGAGAAAAGGCTCCGGCGAGCTGACACTGGAGCGCCTGGGCAACAGCCCGCTGGCGGGTTTCTGGGACGACGTCTACATGAGCCTGGATGATCATCACACGCGAATGGGCGCTCTCAAGAACCAGTTCATCGATGCCGGAGCGATGCGGACGGAACAGGACGTGCAGACCTTGCTCCAACTGGGGGTGAATTTCACCAGTCAGTCCTATGCCGACCGGGGGCGTGCCATCGTGGACGATGTCTTTAACAACCTCAATACGGAGCGCCACTTCTTCTTTGCCAACTGTGTCCGGGCCACCCCCGCACACGTGTCCTACAAGGACATGGACGCGGAGAAAGTCACCGATTTCTATGACGGGCTGTTTGCCCATTCCCTGCAGACGGTGGGTCAGTCCGGCAGCGAGGTGCACGCCCTGTACAAGATGATGGTGGCCGGGGCGTGCATGCCCCGGACCACGAAGAACCTCCTGAAAAAGCATGGGGCCTACGCCATCGCCCTGCTGACGATCTTCAAGGCCGCCCTGCCCTATGCGGATGCCCAAGGCCATCCTCTGCCCTTCGAGCATGAACTGCGCCATCGGCCCGCCTACAGCTCCCATGGAACGCCGTCCCA
>DSDH01000357.1 GCA_011055475.1 Phycisphaerales bacterium
CCACTAGCGACTGCCATTGCGTGCGCGTTCTTGCCCGGCCCCGGGTGTTGACGAGCATCTGCATGTCGAACGAGGCGCCGGAGAGGTCGGCGTGGGTCTCGGGCAGGACCAGCTCCAACAGTGCCGCGCTCGCGCCCGTGTCGCCGATGGCGTCGGCGAGGTTTCGCAGGATCCGGGTGGCGGTCTCGTCATCGAAACCGTGCAGGATGGCGCTCAGCAGGTAGACGTCGCCCTCGCCAGTGGCGGCGGGCATCGACTCGAGCAGGTCTCGCCGCCCTGGAAGTGGAGGCGGGCGAGCAGCGGCGGGTCGTTCCGGTCGGTCCAGTATTCTCTGGCCTCCTCGATTACCCGGGGGCGATCGAACACCAGTGCCTGCAGTCCTGGGTGCCGTTTCAGGATCGTCGCCGCCTTGCTGCCGCGGGAGCCGCCGACGTCGATCACCCGACGGAATCGGCCCCAGTCGAAATCGGTGGCGAAGCTGTCACCGATCAGCGCCTCCACACTGTCCATGGCGCGCGAGAACAGGGCGTCGAACTCCGGGTACTCGTCCATGTAGGCGAACAGTTCCTGCCCGTGTACGCGCTCGAACGGTACGCCGCCGTCGCGCACGCCTGATTCGAGCTGTTCGTACCAGGGGCGGCTCATGGGCCCGGAGTTGTGCATGAGGATCATGGGTCGAATGGATTGAGGCAGGTCCTCGCGCAGCGGTGCGGAGAGTTTGTTGTTGCGGAACACGCCGGCAGTGACTTCCTCGAAGATACCCACGGCGGCCAGCAGCCGCAGCAGGCGATAGGTCGCGTCTGGCTGGGCAGCGACCCGTTTTGCGATCTCCTCGGCCGACAACTCTCCATCGCCAATCACGGTGGCGATATCGAACCGTGCGGCCACGTAGAGCGCGCGGGATTGCCAGAATGCGGAGCTGATCTGCATGAGGCGGAACGGAGCCGGCACCATGCGGCTGGGTATGCTTTGCAGCCAGGTGCCGAAACGGACCAGTCGGGCGAAGCGGCGCACGGCGCCAGCGCTCTTCTGCAATGACATCTTGGTTCTCCCTTGCGTACAGAGCCGCGCCCGGCGGTGATCTCGCCAGCACACCGAAATCCCGTGCCAGGCGTGTACGACCCCTGGTCCGATGTGGTCCGGCTCGCCATGTGACGGATGCCGGTGTTAATGTGGGGGCACGGCAGCTGACCTCACAAATGATATTGGATTTCAGGGATTGTTGAACCCGTAATGAAACACACTGATTTAGAGGTCCTCAGGCAGCAGCTGCTCGACCTTCGGGCCGAGCTGCGGGGCGTGGCCGAGTCCACGCGCGAGGACGCCCGCCCCGTGGAGCTCGACCAGGCCAGCGTGGGTCGCTTGTCGCGCATGGATGCCATGCAGATACAGGCGATGGCCCAGGCTACCTCACGGCGGCGCGAGGAGCAGTTGCTGCGTATCGGTGCGGCGCTGCGGCGCATGGACGAGGGTGACTACGGCTGGTGCGTGGATTGCGGCGAAGAGATCGACCTGCGGCGCCTGCGCATCGATCCCGCGGCCACCCGCTGCGTGGCCTGTGCCGAGCGGTCCCAGGATCGCTGAGGATTAGAGGCCCTGTTGATTGCCCGTGTCGGGACGTTGGTGCGGCGCGGCGCTGCATGCAGGATTTCCAGTCGACGGCCGATTCGCGGTAATCTGATTTGCAAGGATGCCCGCCGCCCGCGGGCCGTTATCGCTGGATTCCCGAATACATGCATCTCGACAGTTTCGTCACCTCCGCCCTGCTGCTCCTGCTGGTGACCGCCTTTGCCGTAGCCCTGTTCAAGCACTTTGGGCTGGGCTCCATCCTCGGCCTGCTGGTGGCGGGCATCATCGTCGGGCCGCATTCGCCGGGGCCCTCGCTCACCGAGCACGTGGAAGAGGTGCGTCACTTCACGGAGCTCGGCGTGGTGATGCTGCTGTTCGTGATCGGCCTGGAAATGAAGCCGAGCCGGCTGTGGGCGATGCGTCGTGAAGTGCTGGGGCTCGGTTCATTGCAGATCCTCGTCACCGGGGCGGCCATCGGCGCCTATTTCCTGCTCTACCAGGAGCGCTGGCAGGCGGCGCTGCTGATCGGCCTGACCTTCGCCCTGTCCTCCACGGCCTTCGTACTGCAGATGCTGCACGAGCGCGGCGAGATCGCGAGCCCGCATGGCAAGACCGCGTTCTCCGTGCTGCTGATGCAGGACATCGCCATCGTGCCGCTGCTGGCCATCGTACCCATCATGTCCGCGACCGGTCGGCTGTCGTCCGAGGTGCCGCTGTGGCAGCAGTTGGTGATCGTCATCGGCATGCTGCTGCTGATCGCCGTGATGGGCCGTTACGTGTTGCCCTGGGTGCTGGATCGCCTGGCGCGCAAGGGCAACAAGGAGGGTTTTCTGCTGTTCGTGATCATGTCGGTGTTTCTTGCCGCCTGGGCTATGGACATGGCCGGCCTGTCCATGGCCCTGGGTGCCTTCCTCATGGGCATGCTGCTATCGGGATCCCGCTATCGCCTGCAGGTGGAGGCCGCCATCGAGCCCTACAAGGGCCTCTTGATGAGCATGTTCTTCGTCGCCGTGGGCATGTCCATCGACTTCGAGGCGCTGGCCGCCGATCCCATGCTCTTTGCCCAGCACACGGTGGTGATCGTCGCCATCAAGTTTACGGTGCTGTTCCTGCTGGCCCTGGCCTTTGGTTATGCGCAGGGGCTTTCGGCACGGGTGGCGATCCTGCTGGCACAGGGCGGGGAGTTCGGCTTCGTGCTGTTCGGCGCGGCCAAGGCGCTGAACGTGATCGATGATGCCACCTTCGTCATCGCCGTGGGCGTGATCTCGGTGACCATGCTGGCGACGCCGCTGATGGTGCGACTGGGCGATGCGCTTGGCAGGCGCGTGGCGCGCCGCCGGGTGAAGGGTTCCGAACCCTTCGAGCCGGTGGATGCGGCGGGCGACAGGCGCGTGGTCGCGCTGGGCGGTTACGGGCAGGTGGGGCATGCCGTGGCGGTGCTGCTGCACTCCAGCGGCGTACCGTTCGTGGCCTTCGATACGGATCCCGCGCGCGTGGCACAGGGGCAACGGGACGGTTTCCCCGTGTACTTTGGCGACATCAGCGACCCGGACCTGCTGGAGGCTGCGCACGTGGGCCGCGCGGCACTGGTGGTGCTGACCATCGACAAGGTGGCCGCGAGCATGAACGCCATCTCGCACATCCGCATGCATTTCCCCCAGCTGCCTATCATCGCCCGGGGCCGCACGCTCGAGGACGTGACCCGGCTGACCGAGGCCGGTGCCACCCACGTGTTTCCGGAGGCGATGGAAAGCAGTCTGCGGCTGGGCAGTCTGGCCCTGGAGATGATCCAGGTGCCGGAGGACCAGGTCGACGACCTGTTGCACGACGTGCGCGTGGGCGGGTACCGGCTGGTTGCCAAGGACAGCGATGCGGCCTGAGGATGACCGCTCACGGAGGTGAGGCAATGCGAAGGTGGCGTTTCCCGATTACGGTGCTGGTACTGGGCGGCCTGGCCTTCTGGTTCAGCGACCTGTCCAGCAAGGCCTGGCTGCTGTCTGTCATCCTGCCGCTGCTGGTGGCCGTCGCCCTGGTCACGCTCATGGTCTGGCTCGTGCTGTTTCTGCACGAGGAGGGCTTTGACGATGCCTGGTTCGTGGAGGGTGAAACCGAGCAGAGCCAGGAATCGGGCGAGGGCGGCCCAGTCGATGTGGACGATGGCGGCAGCCCTGGCTAGCCGGGGAGGATGTCCTGCCACTCGCCCTCGATCAGGCCCTCGACGGGGTGGAAGCGATGCCTGAACGACACCGTGTGCAATATTCATCAATAACGACAACAGGGAGAACTCGAATCATGCGGCGTACCGTAACGATTCTACTGGTGGTGACCTGGGTGTGGCTGGCCACGCCGACGGCATGGGCGGATGCGATGGCGGAAGCCGATGCGGCGGTGACGGACATCCTCTGGAACCATGATGGCGCGGCGGAGAACGCGAGCTATGCCGTGGACGCGCGCGGCAACCTCGATATCACCTTTCCCCGCGATATCCAGGACGACGTCTACATCGACATCGTCGATCAGCTCAAGGCGTATCCCGATATCAACGGCGTGCTGGCGGGCAAGAGCGGGCCGGCCTGCGGCGCCTGGTACTGACGTGGGGCAGGCGGCGGCGACTAGTCGGCGGACAGTTCCCGCCACTCGCCGTCGACCAGGCCCTCCACCGGCCGGAAGCGGTGCTTGTAGTTCATCTTGTCGCATTCCGGGATGAAATAGCCGAGGTAGAGGTGATCGAGCTGGCGGCGCAGCGCCTCCTCGATCTGCCAGAGGATGGCGTAGGTGCCGAGTCCGCGCGCGATACCGGCCTCGGGGTCGTAGAAGGTGTAGGTGGCCGACAGCCCGCGCGGTAGCAGATCGGTCACGGCCAGACCCAGCAGACGGCCCCTGTCCCGAAACTCCACAAACAGCGTCTCGCACCAGTGCGAAACCAGGAAGTTCTCGAAGGTCTCTGGCGTGGGGTCGTCCATGCCGCCACCGGGGTGGCGGCCCTGAAGATAGCGTTCATACAGGTCGAAGTATTCGTCGTCGGCCCGCGCGGGCATGCGGAACACGCCGAGGTCGGTGTTGCGCCTGAGGTTGCGCCGCTGGCTGCGGTTGGGCTGAAAGCGCGGGGCTACCACCCGGGTCGGGATGCAGGACCGGCAGTTGGGGCAGTGCGGGGCATAGACGTGCGCGCCGCTGCGGCGAAAGCCACGTTCGATGAGGTCGCCGTAGATCGTGGTGGTCATCTGCGCGCGCGGGTCCGCGACGGCACTCACGGCCAACTGCTCGGGCCGGTAGTTGCAGTCGTGCGGCAGGGTGGCGTAGAAGCTCAGTCGTTTCATCGCGGGGGGTCGGTGCTACATCGTCCAAACGACTCTAGCACAGGGCCGCCATACGGGTAATGCGGCCGGTCACAAACGATGGCAAGGGGGCGGGGGAAATAAAGGACGGGGCATGGCGCCCCGTCAAACCCACAGACTGCCAATCACCGGAGTGGTTGGTGCCCCGTGTCCCGGCCGGCTCGGGCCCCGGCAGGACGCGGGGACTTGGAGGAAATCAGTGGTGGCCGCCCTTGATGAAGCGCACGATGGCGTAGGCGCCGATGACACAGAGCAGGGTCAGGGCGACGATGCTGCCCCAGGCGGCCGGGTCGTTCATGATCAGTTGCATGGCATGTGTCCTCTCGATTCGCACTGGATAATGAAGCTTGGGCACAGGCTAGCGCGGCCGCGAGGGACTGATTTTGATCCAGATCAAAAACCTTTTTCATTGTAGGTTTTAGGACGCTCGGTTTACACCCGGCGGTCCCGTGCGGGGCGATGTGGTCGTCGGCGGTGCGTCTTGCGCCCCCGTGTTCCGCCAGCAACGCGCCAGCCGACGGCCGCGTGAATACGCGCAATCCCTTGTCCCAGAAGGGTTTCCGGCGCCCGGGCCGTGCTGCTGTGGTAGAATCGCCGGTTTTTACGACAACCGTTACCGAGCGACCCCGTCATGCAGCTGGAACAAGACCGCGAATCCCGCATCAGCGCCCTCCATCAGGCTCTCGCCGAGCGCATCCTGATCCTGGACGGGGCCATGGGCACGATGATCCAGCGGCACAAGCTGACCGAGGAGCAGTATCGCGGCGAGCGCTTCGCCGACTGGCCCTCGGACCTCAAGGGCAACAACGACCTGCTGGTGCTCACCCAGCCCGAGATCATCCGCGGCATTCACCAGGCCTATCTCGATGTCGGTGCCGACATCATCGAGGCCAACACCTTCAATGCCACGTCCATCTCCATGGCCGACTACGGCATGCAGGCGCTGGTGCACGAGATCAACGTCGAGGCCGCACGCCTGGCGCGCGAGGCGGCCGATGCGACCACGGCACAGAACCCGGACAAGCCCCGCTTCGTGGCCGGCATCCTCGGTCCGACCAGCCGCACGGCCTCGATCTCGCCCGACGTGAACGACCCGGGCAAGCGAAATATCACCTTCGATGCCCTGGTCGAGGCCTATCTCGAGGCCATCGACGGCCTGGTCGAGGGCGGGGTGGACATCCTGCTCATCGAGACCATCTTCGACACGCTCAACGCCAAGGCCGCCGTGTTCGCGCTGGAGGAATACTTCGACCGTCACGGCCTGCGCCTGCCGGTCATGATCTCGGGCACCATCACGGATGCCTCCGGTCGAACGCTCTCGGGCCAGACCACCGAGGCCTTCTACAACTCGCTGCGCCACGCCAAGCCGCTGTCCATCGGGCTCAACTGCGCGCTGGGGCCGAAGGAGCTGCGCCAGTACGTCGAGGAGATGTCGCGCATCGCCGAGTGCCCCGTGAGCGCGCATCCCAACGCCGGCCTGCCCAACGAGTTCGGCGGCTACGACCTCTCCGCCGGGGACATGGCGAAGGAAGTGGGCGAGTGGGCGCAGAGCGGCTTTCTCAATATCGTCGGCGGGTGCTGCGGTACCACGCCCGAGCACATCCAGGCGATCCGCGAACAAGTGGAGAAGCATCCGCCGCGCCGGATTCCCAAACCGGCGCCAGCCTGCCGCCTGGCCGGCCTCGAGCCCTGCAACATCGAGGCGGACTCGCTGTTCGTCAACGTGGGCGAGCGGACCAACGTCACGGGCTCGGCCGCCTTCAAGCGCCTGATCCTGGAAGATCGCTACGACCAGGCCCTCGAGGTCGCGCGCCAGCAGGTGGAGAACGGCGCGCAGATCATCGACATCAACATGGACGAGGGCATGCTCGACGGCGAGAAGGCGATGATCACCTTCCTCAACCTGCTCGCCTCCGAGCCCGACATCTCGCGCGTGCCCATCATGATCGACTCCTCCAAGTGGGAGATCATCGAGGCGGGCCTGAAGCGCATCCAGGGCAAGGGCATCGTCAACTCCATCTCGCTGAAGGAGGGCGAAGCGAAGTTCATCGAACAGGCGCGGCTGGTACGCAAGTACGGCGCCGCCGTCGTCGTCATGGCCTTCGACGAGCAGGGCCAGGCAGACACCCGTGAGCGCAAGGTCGAGATCTGCCGGCGCTCCTACGAGATCCTCACGCAGCAGGTGGGGCTGGCGGCCGAGGACATCATCTTCGACCCGAACATCTTTGCCATCGCCACCGGCATCGAGGAGCACAACAACTACGGCGTCGATTTCATCGAGGCCACGCGCGAGATCAAGCAGCGCCTGCCGCATGCCCTGGTCTCCGGCGGGGTATCCAACGTCTCGTTCTCCTTCCGCGGCAACAACGCCGTGCGCGAGGCGATCCACTCCGTGTTCCTCTACCACGCCATCAAGGCGGGCATGGACATGGGCATCGTCAACGCCGGCCAGCTCGCCGTGTACGACGACCTCCCCGAGGAACTGCGCGAGGCGGTGGAGGACGTGGTGCTGAATCGTCGTGATGATGCCACCGAGCACCTGCTGGACCTGGCCGAGAAGTACAAGGGACAGGGCGGCGCCGCGGCGCGCGAAGAGGATCTGTCCTGGCGTGAATGGCCGGTGGGCAAGCGCCTCGAGCACGCGTTGGTGAAAGGCATCGACAGCTATGTCACCGAGGACACCGAGGAGGCGCGGCTGGCCTTCGCCCGGCCGATCGAAGTCATCGAAGGCCCGCTGATGGACGGCATGAACGTGGTGGGCGACCTGTTCGGCGAGGGCAAGATGTTCCTGCCGCAGGTGGTGAAGTCCGCGCGCGTGATGAAAAAGGCCGTCGCGCACCTCATCCCCTATATCGAGGCCGAGAAGGAGGAGGGCGCCCGCGCCGTGGGCAAGGTGCTCATGGCCACGGTGAAGGGCGACGTGCACGACATCGGCAAGAACATCGTCGGCGTGGTGCTGCAGTGCAACAACTTCGAGGTTATCGACCTCGGCGTGATGGTGCCCGCGCAGAAGATCCTCGACGCGGCGAAGGAACACGACGTCGACCTGATCGGCCTGTCCGGCCTCATCACGCCGTCGCTCGACGAGATGGTACATCTGGCGAAAGAGATGGAGCGCCAGGAATTCAGCCTGCCGCTGATGATCGGCGGGGCCACCACCTCGCGCGCGCACACCGCGGTGAAGATCGAGCCGAGCTACACGCGCGGCCCCACGGTGTGGGTGAAGGACGCCTCGCGTGCGGTGGGCGTGGCGCAAAGCCTCACCAGCGAGGGCCTCAAGGAAAAGTACACGGCCCAGCTGCGCGAGGAATACCAGCAGGTGCGCGAGAATCACGCCAAGCGCCGCCGCACCGAGAAGTGGCTGACGCTCGAAGAGGCGCGGGCCAACAAGGTGAAGATCGACTGGGACGGCTACACGCCGCCCAGGCCCACCTTCACCGGCATCCGGACGTTCGACGACTTCCCGCTCGCCGAGCTGGTCGACTACATCGACTGGACGCCGTTCTTCCATGCCTGGGAGCTGCGCGGCTCCTACCCGAAGATCTTCGACGACGCCGAGCGTGGCGTGGAGGCGAAGAAGCTCTTCGACGATGCACAGAAGATGCTCCGGCAGATTATTGACGAGCGCTGGCTCAAGGCCCGCGCCGTGATCGGCTTTTACCCGGCCAACAGCATCGGTGACGATGACATCGAACTCTATACGGACGACTCGCGCGAGGAAGTGCAGATGGTGCTGCATCACCTGCGCCAGCAGACCGAGAAGCCGGCCGGCAAGCCGAACCGCTGCCTGGCCGACTTCGTCGCGCCGAAGGAGACCGGCCTGGCCGATTACCTCGGCGCCTTCGCCGTTACCACGGGGATCGGTATCGATGAGCACGTGCAGCGTTTCGAGGCCGCGCACGACGACTACCACGCCATCCTCCTCAAGGCCCTGGCCGACCGCCTGGCCGAGGCCTTCGCCGAGGTGCTGCACCTGCGCGTGCGCCGCGAGTACTGGGGCTATGCCAAGGACGAGACGCTGGACAACGAGGCCCTGATCCGCGAGGAGTACAAGGGCATCCGCCCGGCGCCCGGCTACCCCGCCTGTCCGGACCACACCGAGAAGGCGCTGATGTGGAACCTGATCGATCCGGTGGCGAACGCCGGCATCTCGATCACCGAGAGCTTCGCCATGGTGCCCACCGCCGCGGTGTCGGGCTGGTACTTCTCGCATCCGCAGTCGAGCTACTTCGCCGTCGGCCGCATCAATCGCGACCAGGTGGCCGACTACGCGAAGCGCAAGGGCATGACGCTGGCTGAGGCCGAGCGCTGGCTGGCACCCAATCTGGGTTACGAGCCCGACTGACCCGGTCGGTTGTTTGAACAAGAAAGCCCGCTGTATGCGGGCCTTCTTGTGCCGCCGTCCGTAGCCTGGAGGCGGCGCCGGTGGAATCCGGGGTAGCGGTTATCTGTAGGTGCCCAGGGGCGGTCGCTTTTCCGGCAACGGACGGCCGCCAGGCCATCAATCATGGTTCCAGTACCAGGTATTGCCGATGCGAATCACCGCGATGGCGGCCTCGCGGCGGCCCTTGCGCTCGATGGTCTTCTGGTAGATGGCCCTGTCCGGGCCCGGGGGCAGGGCGTCGTACTGGCGGTACACGCGCTGCATGATCGTGTCGCTGTATTCGAGCATGACCAGGACCTCCGCCTTTTGGCTTCGCCCGTCCGCCGTTGCGTAGCGCACGCCCAGGTATTCACTGATGACGAAGCCCTTCCAGAAATCCCGCCAGCGTGCGGAACGGATGGTTGGCTCGTGGTGAGGCGTCGCCAGCATCACCATGGTCTCCACGTCATCGGCCCGATTCGCATGCAGGAACTCGTCCACCACCACCTGCGGGTCGCTGGCCGCGAAGGCGAAGGACGTCCACAGGCACAGGGCAAGGGGTAGAAGTGGTCGGGGCATGGGGGCTTGTGGTTTTTGCCTGGGGCCAAGCGTAACGCGTTACGCTTGCCGGATCATCCAGAGGGCTTCCTGGCCCCCGAGAAAGTACCAGTCATATCAAGCGCAACGGCCCGCATTGTGCGGGCCGTTGCGTCACTGCCGATGGCTGTTCATCGTTTACTCGTGATGCCGCGGCACCATGTCGCGGTAGGCGTGCCAGGTGGCGTAGCCCAGCAGCGGCAGGATCACGACCAGGCCAATCATGTAGGTGGCGAAGCCGATGGCGGTGAGTGCCACGATCAGCGCGGCCCAGACGGCCATGGCCCCCGGGTTCTGGCGCACCGCCTGCAGGCTGGTGAGCATGGCGGTGACGATGTCGACGCGCCGGTCCTGCAGCATGGGCAGGGCGACGACGCTGATGGAGAACACCAGGGCCGCGAACAGGGCACCGAGGATCACGTACATGCTCAGGTACTCGAAGCCCGGGCCGATGCTGCTGGCCGCGCCGAGCATGGCGCTCATGTCCAGGGGTATGCCCTGTTCGAAGGCGAGCCCGACCATGAGCCAGGTGAATCGGATCCAGAACATCATCAGGATGGCGATGAGCGCGACGTAGATGGCTATTTGCAGCCCGCTGCGGTGCCAGGCCGTGACGGCATGGTAGAGCGTGGCGGGATGATTGTGCTCCATGCGGTGTGCCAGGGTGTAGAGCCCGCTGGCGAGGAACGGCCCGACCAGGAAGAAGCCGGCGACATAGGTGAGCACGAAGTGTGGCGCCCCCTGGCTGACGCTATAGAGCCCCCAGCCGAGCAGGGCGAAAAAGGCCCCGTAGAGCAGGGACGTGAGGGGGGCATGGGTGAAGTCGTGCCAGCCGCGCGCCAGCCACTGGAAGGGGCGGGCGGCGTCTACGTGGTGGATGTCCGGGAGCTCCGGGCCGTAGTGCACGTCGGTGTGTAGGGTCTTGGCCATGTATGCCTCCTTGGTGGGTGGAGTCGGATGAACCAGTGCCTGTCACTGAGTTTAGACGCTACGTCCTAAAAGTGAGTTCCCTGCAGTCGACATTTCTCTCTGCCCCGGTGTCCCGGCGCGCCCACCCGCCTGCGCGGGCGCCGCGCCCGCGCTTTTGCCCGCTGCCGCGATCCGTTAGACTGCCGGCAGTTTTGGCAACCCCTTCATTCGACAGCCGTTTCCCGAGGGTGATCCCGATGTTCCAGCGTTTTCTGTCCCTGTTCCTCATGGCCGCCTGTGCCCTGTTGGTCGCCCCCCTCGCCGCCACCGCGGGCGAGATCGTGCGTGACTATCCCGCCGACCGCGTCACCGACAACGTCTACGTGATCCACGGGCCGGCGGGGTACCCGTCGGTGGAGAACCAGGGCTTCATGAACAATCCGGCCTTCGTCGTCACCGACTCCGGCGTGGTGGTGATCGACCCCGGTTCCAGCCTGCAGGCCGGGCGCATGGTGCTCAAGCAGATCCGCGGCATCACCGACAAGCCGGTGACGCACGTGCTCATCACCCACGTGCACGGCGACCACTGGCTGGGCAACCATGCAGTGGAAGAGGCCTTCCCCGACGCCGAGATCCACGCCCTGCCGGAAACCATCCGCATGGCCCGGGCGGGGCAGGACGCGTTCTGGGTGAACCTGATGTACAACGCCACCGACGGTTTCACGGCCGGCACCGAGGCGGTGGTGCCGTCGACGGAGATCGACGTGGCCAGCGAGCTCGTGGTGGGCGGCAAGACCTTCCGTTTCTATGCCCCGGCCCAGGCGCACAGCAACACCGACGTGATGATCGAGCTGGTCGAGGACTCGGTGCTGTTCGCCGGCGACAACCTGCTCAACGAGCGCCTGGCGCGCATGGACGATGCGACCTTCCGCGGCAGCATCGAGGCCTGCAACGTGGCCGAGGCAATCGGCGCCACGCATTACGTGCCGGGCCACGGGCCGACCGGCGGTATCGAGATCGCGGGCCTGTTCCGCAGCTACCTCGAGACGGTCTATGGCGAGGCCTCGCGCCTGTACGACGAGGGTCTGCCGGACTACGAGATGAAGGAGACCATCGTGGCGCAGCTGGCGGACTACCAGGGCTGGGCCAACTTCGAGGACGAGATCGGCAAACACATCTCGCTGGCCGTGCTCGAGTACGAACGGTCCATGTTCGAGTAATGCCGTCGCGATGAACCCGGAATTCTGGCACGAGCGGTGGGAACACGGCGAGATCGGCTTTCACCAGGCCGCCATCAACCCGCACCTGGAGCAGCACTGGCCGCGGCTCAACCTGCCGGCGCAGGCCCGCGTGTTCGTGCCCCTGTGCGGCAAGAGCCTGGACATGCTGTGGCTCGCCGGCGAGGGCCATCGCGTGGTGGGCGTGGAGCTCAGCGAGCGGGCGGTGGAGGCCTTCTTCAGGGAAAACGACCTGCTGCCCGAGATCACCGATGCCGGGGCGTTCCGGCGTTACGCCGTGGACGAGATCGAGATCCTGTGCGGCGACTTCTTCGACCTGGACCGCCGGACCCTGGGGCCGGTGGAGGCGGTGTTCGACCGGGCCTCGCTGGTGGCCCTGCCGCCGGCCATGCGCGAGCGCTACGTGGCGCACATGGTCGGGCTGCTGGACCCGGCGGCCATCGTGCTGCTGGTGACCTTCGACTATCCGCAGGCAGAGATGGACGGACCGCCGTTTGCCGTGACCGAGGCCGAGGTGCGCCATCTGTACCAGGCCGACTTCGATGTGCAGCCACTGGCAGCGGTCGACATCCTTGCCGAGCACCCCCGCTTCCACGAGCGCGGCCTGACGCGCCTGGACGAGGTGGTGTTCGTGCTGGGCCGCCAGTCCCGGCGCTAGCGCGCCTGCGGTCTGCGTCCCGAGTCGTGGGCTCGCGGCCGCTATGCCATAATGCGCGCCAGGCCCAATCGACGATGATGCCATGCCGGACAAGGAGCACAGGCGGTACCAGGGGGAGCGGCACGGCGGCGAGGCGCAGAGCGCGCCCTATCCGCTGAGCCGGCTGGCCGCACAGATCGACCTGGTCGACGTGGCGCGCGAGCTGGAACGCGCCGACGCGGCCGTGAACCTGCGGGTGAGCGCCAAGCTGGAGGTGATCGCCGAGCAGATTCGCGCGTTGCAGACCGAGGCGCGACGCGTGCTGGAGTCGGCCCAGCGTGATCAGGCCCTGCATCGCG